>NZ_BAAGPR010000029.1:0-69550 GCF_054783955.1 Streptomyces mayteni
GTCCGGCTTCACCGCGCCGGCAGACGCTGGCGGCGGCGCAGCCGCCCAGGCACCGGCCCGGCCCGCCGGGCCATCCGCGCCGGTAGGCGCTGGCCGCGTGCTCGCCGCTGGGACGGCGCGTGCCGACGTGCCGGCGGTGGACGACGCGGCTGCCGCGCCTGCTTTCGCCGCGCCGGCAGGCGATGGCGGTGATCCGGCGGAAGGGCCCGGCCGCGCCCGGGCGGCCGGAGCCGCTGGCTCCGCCGCGGCGGTCGGCCTCCCGGTGGGGGTGCCGGGTCCCGCCGTGCCGGTGGGCGCTGCCGGTGACCTGCCCGAAGGGCCCGGCACCGCCCGGCCTTCGGCCGAGGGCGGGGGCGCGGGCGCCCGGCCATCCGCGCCGGCAGACGCTGGCGGCGTGCTCGTCGCCGGGACGGCGCGGCGCTCCGCGCCGGTCGGCGGGGGGCTGGGGCCTGGCACCGCCGAGTGCGGTCGGTCCGGCCCCTCAGTCCGGACCTCGGGCCCGGACGCCGACGCGGCCGAGGGTGCCTCCGGGGTCGGGTCGGACGTCGTCTCGACGACGGGTGCGTCATCCAGCCCAGGCGTGGAGAGCGCCGCGCCGGCCGTCGGCGGGTCCGGCCCGGCCCGGCCGCAGGCCGAGGGCGGCGACCCGCCCGAAGGGGCCGGTGTCGCCCGGCTGTCGGCCGGGGCCGGTTCGCACGGCGCTGCCCGGCCCGCCGGGCCATCCGCGCCGGTAGGCGCGGGCGGCGCCTGGCGGCGCCTGTCGGCGAGACCGCGTCGTCGCGTGGCCCTGGCCGGGGAGGCGGGGTCGCGCCGGCCCGCCGTGGCGGGCGGCCTGCCGGCCGAGGCGGCATGCGGCCCCGCCGCGCCGGCAGGCGGGGGTGACGCCTGGCCGCGCCGGCAGGCGAAACCGCGCCGGCTCGCCGGGGAGGTGGGGCTGGGGGCCTTCGAGCCGCTCAGGCCGGCAGGCCGCCTCGTGGTGCCGGTCGTGTTGTTCGCCGTGAGTCGGCAGTCGCAGGTGTTGGCCGAGCGCTTCCTCGCCTCGTCGCTGCCGTCCGGGGCCATCTCCTACCTCAACTACGCCCAGAAGGTGGCCCAGTTGCCGATGGTGCTGGCCATGATGATCTGCACCGTCACCCTCCCCATGGTCGCCGGCGCCGTGGCCCGTGGCGAGTTGGAGCGGGCCAGGCTGCGCGTCGAGCGGGATCTCGTCGCGGCCGCCGTGGTCGTGCTGACCGGCGGCGCCTTCGTCGTCGCCCACGCCCCGCAGATCATCGAACTCCTCTTCCAACGTGGCGCGTTCGACGCCGAGGCCACCGCCGCCACCGCCGCCGTGATGCGGGTCTACGCCGTCGGGCTGCTCGGCCACACCCTCGTCGGCGCGCTGGTCAGGCCGTTCTTCTCGGCCGCCAGGCCCACCTGGTTCCCGCTCGCCGCCATGGCCCTCGGCCTGCTCGTCACCGTGCTCGCCGGCCTCGCCCTCACGCCCCGCTGGGGCGCGGCCGGCATCGCCGCCGCCAACGCCGTCGGCATCACCGTCACCGCCACGCTGCTGCTGCGCGGCCTCGCCACCCGCACCATCCCCGTGGACCCACGCCGCGTCCTCGCCCGCGTCGGCCGGCTCGCCCTGGCCGCGGCCGCCGCCACCGCCGCCGGCTGGGCCACCGCCGACGCGCTGGCGCTGCCCGCGCCGGCCACCGTCGCGCTCGGCGCGCTCCTCGTCCCCACCGTCCTCGCCGCCGCGGCGCACGCGCTGCGGGTGCCGGAGACCCGCGAACTCCTCAGCCATGCCCGTACCCGTCTCCCCCTCCCGTCCGCTCTCCCCGGAAGGCAGCGCAACCGTGCCCCATGACGCCAAAGCCTCCGCCCCGCTGTGGCTCTTCATGTACCACTCCATCGCCTACACCAGCCCCGACCCGTACCGCATCACCGTCACTCCCGACCGCCTGTACCAGCAGCTCGGCTGGCTGCGCCGGCGCGGGCTGCGCGGCGTCTCGGTGGGCGAGCTGCTGCGTGCCCGCGAGGCCGGCCGCGGCGACCGCCTGGTCGGGCTCACCTTCGACGACGGTTACAAGGACTTCCTCGACTACGCCGTCCCGCTGCTCCGCGGCCACGGCTGCACCGCCACCGTCTTCGCGCTCCCCGGCCGCCTGCACGGCAGCAACGCCTGGGACGCGGACGGCCCCCGCAAGCGGCTGCTCAACGCCGACGGCATCCGGGCGGCCGCCGCGGCGGGCATGGAGATCGGCTCGCACGGCCTCCGCCACCTCGCGCTGACCAGCCTGGACGACGCGGCGCTCGACCGCGAGATCACCCACAGCCGCGACCTGCTGCGCGAGATCACCGGCCGCTCGGTGCCCGGCTTCTGCTACCCCTACGGCGCGGTGGACACCCGGGTCGCCGACGCCGTCCGGGGAGCCGGCTACGCCTACGCCTGCGCCGTCAACCCCGGCTCGATGACCGGCCGTTACGCGCTGCCCAGGATCCACGTCGGCGAGTCGGACGGCCCGCTGCGGATGCGGCTCAAGCGGCGGCTGCACCCGCTGCGGCGCCGCGCCGTCCGGCTCGAGGCGCCGCCGGCCGGAGCGGTGGCCCGTTGAAACGCGCGCTGCACATCATCACCGGGCTCGGCGTCGGCGGCGCCGAGCGGCAGCTGCGGTCGCTGCTGCGGCGGCTGCCGTTGGCCTGCGACGTGGTCACCCTCACCAACCCGGGACCGGTCGCCGCCGAGCTGCGGGCCGACGGCGTGGCCGTCACGGACCTCGGGATGACCGGCAACCGCGACCTGGGCGTCGTGCCCCGGCTGGCGCGGCTGATCAGGGACGGCCACTACGACCTGGTGCACACGCACCTCTACCGGGCCTGTGTCTACGGCCGGGTCGCCGCCCGGCTGGCCGGTGTGCGGACCGTCGTCGCCACCGAGCACTCGCTCGGCGCCCACCGCATCGAGGGCCGGCGGCTGACGCCGGGCGCCCGGGCGCTCTACCTGGCCAGCGAGCGCCTCGGCGTGGCGACGGTCGCGGTCTCCGCCACCGTCGCCCGCCGGCTGCGCGCCTGGGGGGTGCCGGCCCGCCGGATCCACGTGGTGCCCAACGGCGTCGAGCCGGCCGGCTTCGCCTTCGACGGCGCGGCGCGGCAGGCCGTCAGGGCCGCGCTCGGGCTGCCGGACGGCGCCGTGGTGGTCGGCGGGGTGGGCCGGCTGGTCCCCGGCAAGGGCTACGACCTGCTGCTCCGCGCCGTCGGCGAACTGCCGGACCACGTCTGGCTGGTGCTGGCGGGTGACGGACCCGAGCGGGTCCGGCTGCGCGCGCTCGCCGCCCGGCTCGGGGTGGTGGGGCGGGTGGCGCTGGTCGGCGAGTGGGCGGACGTGCCGGGGCTGCTCTCGGCGCTCGACGTGTTCGTCTCGCCGTCCGGGGAGGAGACGTTCGGGCTCGCCGTGCTCGAGGCGCTGGCGGCCGGGCTTCCGGTGCTGCACGTCACCTGCCCCGCCGTGGATGAGTTGCCCCACCAGGAGGCGCCCGGCGCGCGGCGCGTCGACCCCACGGTGCCCGACCTGACCAGGGCGCTGCGCGCCGAACTCGCGCTCGGCGTGCGACGGCTGCCGGTGCCCGACGCGGTGCGGCGCTACGACATCGACCGGGCGGTGGCCCAGCTGATGACCGTCTACGAGGAGGTGCGAAGGTGATGCGGTGGCTCCGATGGCTGACGTGGCTGAGTCCCCACCGGTGGCTGCGGCCACTCGGCCGGCTGCGACCGCACCGGTGGCTGCGGCCGCTCGGGGCGCTGGGGCCGCTCGGGGCGCTGGGGCCGATGTCCTGGCGGGGCCTGGTGCGGTGGTGGCCGGTGACGGTGTGCACGCTGCTCGGGGCGCTGCTCGGCGCGGGGTACGCGCTGCTGATCGACCGGGAGTACGCGTCGAGCGGCTATGTGGTGGTGCGGGCGGTGGGGGACACGGATCCGGCGGTGGCGCTGGGCTTCGCCCAGTCCTACGGGCGGCTGGCGACCGGCGACGCGGTGCTCGACGCGGCGCGGCGCGAGGCCGGCGTCTCGGCGGCCGACCTGCGCGGCCGGGTCCGGGCGGCGACGTCACCCGACGCGCCGGTGATCGAGATCACCGGCCGGGCGGCGCGCCCCGAGGACGCGGCCAGGGCCGCCAACGCGGTGTCGCGGGCGCTGATCGAGGTGGCCGCGGAGGTGGAGCCGGAGACGTTGGCCCAGCTGACCGAGCTGGCCCCGGCCCACCCCCCGAAGGCGCCGGTCTCCCCCACGCCGCTCCTCGCGCTCGCCGTGGGCGGCTGTGCCGGCCTCGTCATCGGCTGCGTCACCCACCTGACCCGCGCGCCCTCGCCGGCCGCGGCCCCGCCGGCCCCGCGTCCCGAACTGACGCCGGCCGCCTGACCGCCGCGCGACCCGCGGCGGTCGGTCAGCGGCCCCGTTCCGCGCCGCCGTTGACCTGGACGACCTGCGCCGTGACGTGTCCCGCGGCGTGCGAGGCGAGCCAGTGCAGCGTCTCGGCGACGTCCCCCGGCTCCCCCGCCCGGCCGTTGGCCGTCTCGGCGACCAGCGCCCGGCGCCGCTCGTCCGTGACGCCGGCGCCGAAGACCCCGAAGAACTCGGTGTCGTCGACGAAGCCGGGCGCCACCACGTTCACGGTGACGCCACGCGGCCCGAGCTCGCGGGCCAGCGCGAACGCGTAGGGGTGCAGGGCGGCCTTGCTCGCGCCGTAGCCGCTGGAGCCCGAGCCGCGGAGCGCGGCGATGGAGCTGAGGAAGAGCAGCCGGCCGCCGGGCGAGGCGAGCCGGTCCTTGAGCGCCTCGGTCAGCAGCACCGCCGACAGCGTGTTGCTCCGGAAGTTCACGGTCCACTGGTGCGCCGTCGCGGCCAGCCGCCCGGCCTCGTCAGGCGGGCCGGGTTCGAGGCCGCCGTTGCCGCCGGCGTTGTGCACCAGGACGTCCACCGTGCCGAACCGGTCCGCGATCAGTGACTCGACCCTGGCGACGTCCGCCGGCTCCGTGAGGTCGGCCGGCAGTGGCACCGCGTCCGGCAGTTCGGCCGCCGCCCGCTCCAGGACCGCCTCGCGCCGCCCGACGAGGATCGTCGTGTCGCCGTCCCGCGCGAAGGCGCGCGCCGTCGCGAGGCCGATGCCCGTGCCGCCCCCGGTGATCACCACTGTGCGTCCTGCCATGGCGGTGACCGTACCGCCTCACCGGGGCGCCTGCCACGTCAACGCGGTGCCGGCGCCGTCGAGTCCGGGGCCGATGGTGGCCGAGCCGCCGAGCGACTCGGCCCGCCTGGCGAGGTTGCGCAGCCCGCTGCTGCGGTCCTGCGCGGCCGGCAGGCCCCGGCCGTCGTCCGCGACGGTCAGCCGCACCGCGTCCCGCCCGTCGGGCAGCCTGGCCGTGGCGTCCACCACCACCTCCACCCGGCGGGCCCCGGCGTGCCGGGCGGCGTTGGAGAGGCCCTCGCGCAGCGCGGCGACGAGATTGCGCGCCGTCTCCTCGCCGACCAGCGCGTCGACCGGCCCGGTGAAGGCGACCGACGGCGGGAAGCCGAGGGTGGCGCTCGCGGCGCCGGTCTCCCGCAGCACCCGGGTGCGCAGGCCGGCCGGCGCGTCATCCGGCGGCTGCTGGAGGGCGAAGACGGTGGTGCGGATCTCCTGGACGGTGGCGTCCAGTTCGTCGGTGGCCCGCTCGATGCGCCGCGCGGTCTCGGCCCGGGCGCCCGGCTCGGCCCGCCTGGCGCCCTCCAGGACCATGCCGACCGCGAACAGCCGCTGGATCACGAGGTCGTGCAGGTCGCGGGCGATCCGGTCGCGGTCCGCCAGCACGGCCAGCCGCTCGCGGTCGCGGCGCGCCCTGGCCAGCAGCAGGGCGAGCGCGGCCTGTTGGGCGAACTGGGTGGCCAGCGCCCGCTCCGGCACGGTGTAGGCGGGGGAGCCGGGGGCGCGGGCGAGGGCGAGCGCGCCGAGCGCGGTGCCCTCGCTGGCGAGCGGCAGCAGCAGCCCGGGACCCCGACCCCAGGCCGGGAACAGGTCGGTGGGATCGGCCGCGCCCGGGTCGTCGACCACCACCGGCTCCCCGGCCAGCACCCGGCGGAGCGCGTCATCCCGCGCCGGGACGAGGGTGCCGATCAGCCCGCACGCCTCAGCGCCGCTCGCGGCGACGACCTCCAGGTTCTCCCCTTCGGCCGGCTCGAGGACGACGCAGGTCGCGGCGTCGGCCAGGCGCCGCGCCTGTTCGGCGACCACGGCGAGCGCGTTGTCCTCGTCGGCGGCGAGCAGCGAGGTGGTGAGCTCCAGGCTGCCGTCCATCCACCGCGCCTGTTGCCGGACGGCCTCGCGCAGCCGGGCGTTGCCGATGGCCGCGCCGGCCGCGGCGGCCAGCACGCGCAGCAGCTGCCGGTCCTCCGCCGTGAACCCGGCCGTACCGCGTCGCTCGCCTTCCCGCTCGCCGTCCCGACTGCCGTCCCGCTTGCCGGCGACGTGCAGCAGGCCGTGGCCGGCGCCGTGGACCAGCACGGGCACGGTGAGCGGCGGTGGCGGCGGCCCGCCGTGCAGCAGCGCCCTGACCAACGGTTCGGTGCGGCCGTCCCGGTCGCCCGGCTCGGTCTCGCCGTGGACGACGAGGCGCCCGACGGCCTCGCCCTCCTCGTCGAGGACGGCGAGGGCGGCGTAACGGGCGTCCGTCAGCTCGGCCGCGGCCCGCGTCAGCCGGTCCGGTACGGCGTCGGGTGCGAGGTCGCCGCCGATGGCCTCCACGGCCCGCAGCAGGCGGGGCAGCTGCCGCATGAGCCGAGGATAGTCACTCCCTGACCAGGGCGAAACTCGTGTTTGTGGTGTCCTGCGCGGCCGCCGCGGCCGCTCCCGCGGCCCGTTCGAGGTCGAGCGTCCGGCGGAACGGGCCGTCGACCGCGGCCAGCTCGGCGTGCGGGCCGCGCTGGACGACCTCGCCGCCGTCCAGCACCAGCACCTCGTCCACCGCGTCAAGCCCGGTCAGCCGGTGGGTGATGAGGACCGTGGTGCGGCCCTCGGTGGCGGCGAGCAGGTCGGCGGTCAGCGCGTCCGCGGTGGGCAGGTCCAGATGCTCGGCGGGCTCGTCGAGCACCAGCACGGGGAAGTCGGCGAGCAGCGCCCTGGCCAGCGCCAGGCGCTGCCGTTGGCCGCCGGAGAGCCGGGCGCCGAACTCGCCCACCAGGGTGTCGAGGCCGTCGGGCAACTCGGCCTCGACCCAGTCGAGCAGCCGGGCGGCGGCTAGCGCGTCGCGCAGCGCGGCGTCGTCGGCGTCGGGGCGGGCGAGGCGCAGGTTCTCCCGCAGGGTGGAGTCGAAGATGTGCGCGTCCTGGGCGCACAGGCCGACCAGCCGGCGGACGTCGTCCCCGGCCAGCGTCGTCGCGTCGACCCGGTCGAGTGTGTAGGCGCCGGCGGTCGGGTCGAGGAACCGCAGCAGGCAGTGGGCGAGGGTGGTCTTGCCCGCGCCCGACGGGCCGACGACGGCGATCCGGCGGCCGGGGGTCAGCTCCAGGTCGACGCTGCGCAGCGCGGGTTCGGCCGCCCCCGAGTGGCTGGCGGTCAGCCCGCGCAGCCGGAGCGGGAACGGGGTGTCGGGCGCCGCGGCGGGCTCGGCCGGCTCGACGACCGGGGCCGGCGCCTCGGTGATCTCGCGGATCCGCTCGGCCGCGCGCTGGGCGCGCTGCCGCTGCTGGACCGCCTGCGGCAGGCCGGCGACCGCCTCGAAGGCGGCCAGCGGAACCAGCACGGCCGATGCCAGCCAGACGCCGTCCGACACGGTCCCCACCGCGAGCGCGGCGGCCGCGGCGACGGTCAGCCCGGTGACCAGGGTGGTGAGTCCGGCGCCGAGCGCCGTCACGGCGGCGGAGCGGGCGGCCAGCCCGGTCAGCTCGCGGTCCGCGGCGCGCAGCGCCGCCTGCCGGGCCGGCAGCGCGCCGGCCACGGTGCGCTCGGCGGCGCCGGTCAGCAGGTCGACGGTCTGGGTGGCCAGCTCACCGCGGGCCGGCGCGAGCCGCCGCTCGGTGCGGCGGGCCAGGGCCGCGGCCAGCGCGGTGACGCCGAGACCGGCGACGAGCAGCCCGACGGCGAGCGCGCCGCCGGCGGCCGGCGACAGCCAGCCGGTGAACGCCACGGCGCCCAGGCCGACGGTGACGGCGGCGGCGACCGGCAGCAGCCAGCGTAGGAAGTAGTCCTGGAGCGCGTCGACGTCGGCGACCAGCCGGGAGAGCAGGTCGCCGCGCCTGGCCCGGCCGAGCCCGGCCGGCGCCAGCCGCTCCAGCCGGCGGTAGACGGTCACCCGCAGCTCGGCGAGGATCCGTAGCACGGCGTCGTGGCTGAGCAGCCGCTCGGCGTAGCGGAAGACGGCCCGCCCGATGCCGAAGGCGCGGGTGCCGGTGACGGCGACCATCAGATAGAGCACCGGCGGCTGTTCCCAGGCCCGGGAGATCAGCCAGCCCGAGGTGGCCATCAGCCCGACGGCGCTGCCGAGGGCGAGGGCACCGAGCAACGTCGCGAGCGCCAGCCGCCGCGTCTGCGCCCGCGCGGTCGCTCGCACCCACGCCAGGGCCTGGCCGGCCGGGCCGCCCGGTGAAGTGGCCGCGCGCCGCGCGGCCAGCCGGCCGGCGGGGCCGGCACCGAATCCGGTGTCCGCTGCCGCGCCCGGCGGCGGTGCGTCCGCGCGCTGCGCGGGCAGCACGCTGGCCCCGTCCCCACCGGCCTCGGGCCGGCCCGCGGCCGGTCCGGAAGCCGGTTCTGCCGCCGGCGAGGCGGTTGGTTCCACGTGAAACACTCGATCGGCCGCCGCCAGCAGCGCCTGGCGATGGGTGACCAAGAGCACCGTGCGGCCCGCCGTCAGCCGGCGGATCGCCGCGACGACGGCCGCCTCCGTCTCGCCGTCCAGCGCCGCCGTCGGCTCGTCGAGCAGCAGGATCGGCCGGTCACACAGGAACGCGCGGGCCAGCGCCACCCGTTGCCGCTGCCCGGCCGACAGGCCGGCGCCACCCTCGCCGAGCCGCCGGCTCGGGTCGAGGTCGCCGGCCGCCGCGTCCCGCAGCGCCGCGGCGACGGCCGCGTCGTCGGCCTCCGGCCTGGCCAGCCGGACGTTCTCGGCGATGGTGCCCGCGAAGAGCCGCGGCTGCTGCGGCACCCAGGCGATCCGCCGGTGCCACTCGGCCGGCTCCACCGAAGCCAGGTCCACCGAAGCCAGGTCCGCCGAAGCCAGGTCCACCGAGGTCGGATCCGCCGTGTCCGCGTCCCGGCCGTCGATCAGGATCCGTCCCTCGGCGGGTGACACGAACCCCAGCACGGCCGCCAGCAGCGAGGACTTGCCGCCGCCCGAGGGGCCGGTCAGGGCCACCGTCTCGCCGGGGGAGATCGTCAGGTTGGTGCGGGGGAGGGCGTCCGTCGGCCGGCCCGGATAGCGGATGACCAGGTCCTCGACGGTGATGCCGGCCTCGGCCGGCACCGGCCCACGGCCCCGCGCCGGCGGCTCGGTCTCCAGCACCGCGAAGACCTCGTCGGCCGCGGAGAGGCCCTCCTGCGCCGCGTGGAACTGGGTGCCCACCTGCCGCAGCGGCAGATACGCCTCAGGCGCCAGGATCAGCACCACGAGACCGGTGTAGAGGTCGAGCTCGCCGTGGACCAGCCGCATGCCGATGCTCACCGCGACCAGCGCCACCGAGATGGTGGCCAGCAGCTCGAGCGCGAACGACGAGAGGAAGGCGATCCGCAGCGAGCGCAGGGTGCCCCGCCGGTAGTCGGCGGTGATGGCCCGGATGTTCTCGGCCTGGGCCTTGGCCCGGCCGAAGACCTTCAGCGTGCCGAGCCCGGCGACCACGTCGAGGAAGTGGCCGGAGAGCCGGGTCAGCTGGCGCCACTGCCGGTCCATGTGGGCCTGGGTGGCCCAGCCGATCAGCGCCATGAAGAGGGGGATCAGCGGCAGCGTGCCGGCGATGGTGGCCGCGGATATCCAGTCGTCCGTCACGATCCTGGCCAGCACCGCGACCGGCACCACCACCGCCAGCCCCAGCTGCGGCAGATAGCGGGCGAAGTAGCCGTCCAGCGCGTCGATGCCGCGGGTGGCCAGCGTCGTCAGCTCGCCCGTGGTGCGGCCGGCCAACCAGCCGGGGCCGAGCGCGGCGGCGTGTTCGAGCAGCCGGGTGCGCAGCTCGGACTTCACCGCCGCGCTGGCCCGGTGCGCGGCCAGCTCGGTGAGATAGCTCACCAGCGCCCGCCCGAGCGCCGTGGCGGCCAGGAGCAGCAGGGGGGTGCGCAGCTCCGTGAGGGACAGGCCCTCGGTGAACGCGTCGGTGACGACGCCGGCGATCAGCAGCGCCTGCCCGATCACCAGCAGTGCTCCCGCCAGGCCGAGCACCACCGAGGCGATCAGGAAGCGCCGGGTTGCCCTGGCGTGACGCAGCAGGCGGGGGTCGATCGGTCTCATGGTCGGGTCACTCTCAGGACGCGATGTGCTGGGTGCCGATGCGCTTGCGGAACACCCAGTAGGTCCAGCCCTGGTAGACCAGCACCACGGGCGTGGCCAACGCCGCGCACCAGGTCATGATGCGCAGCGTATAGGGGGCGGACGAGGCGTTCTCGACCGTGAGGTTCCACTCCGCGTCGAGCGAGGACGGCATCACGTTCGGGAACAGCGCCAGGAACAGCATGGTGAACGCCGCCACGATCACCACCCCGGAGAAGACGAAGGCCCACCCCTCCCGGCCCGCCGCGTTGGCCAGCAGCGCCGCCACCAGGGCCGCGGCCACCACCACGAGCGCCGCCAGGCTGCGGGCGTTGCCGCTGTCGGACTGCGTCCAGAGCAGGAAGCCGGCCGCCAGCACGCCCCCGACCACGCCGAGCAGACCGGCCGCGCGCCGGGCCCTGGTCCTGATGTCGCCCACGGTCTTGAGCGCGGTGAACACCGCCCCGTGGAAGGTGAACAGCACCACGGCCACCGCGCCGCCCAGCAGCGCGTAGGGGTTGAGCAGGTTGAGCAGGCCGCCGGTGTACTCGAAGTCGGCGTCGATCGGCACCCCGCGGACGATGTTGGCGAAGGCCACGCCCCAGAGGAAGGCGACGGTCAGGGAGGTGACGAAGATGGCCAGCTCCCAGTTCCGCTGCCAGGACTCCTCGGGCCGCTTGGCCCGGTACTCGAAGGCCACGCCGCGCACGATCAGGCAGACCAGGATCAGCAGCAGCGGCAGGTAGAAGCCGGAGAACAGGGTGGCGTACCACTCGGGGAACGCGGCGAACGTCGCGCCGCCGGCCGAGATCAGCCAGACCTCGTTGCCGTCCCAGACCGGGCCGATGGTGTTGATCAGCACCCGGCGCTCCGCGCGGTCGCGGGCCAGCGTGCCGGAGAGGATGCCGACGCCGAAGTCGAAGCCCTCGAGGAAGAAGTAGCCGATCCACAGCACGGCGATGATGACGAACCAGAGTTCGGGAAGACTCATCGGGCCAACTCCTCAGTACGAGAACGCCATCGGGCGGTCGTCGGCGGCGGGATCGTCCCCGCCGATGCGGCTCGGCGGGTTCAGGTCGGACTCGGTCAGCTCGGGCGGCCCGGCCTTGGCGTACTTGACCATCAGCCGCACCTCGATCACGGCGAGGATCGCGTAGAGGGTGGTGAAGACGAGCAACGAGATGAGGACCTCGGCCTGCGACACCCCGGGCGAGACGGCCGCCTCCGTCTTCAGCAGCCCGTAGACCACCCAGGGCTGGCGGCCGGTCTCGGTGAAGATCCAGCCCCAGGCGTTGGCGATCAGCGGGAAGAGCATGGTGAGCAGCGCCAGCCGCCAGTACCAGCGGGTCAGCAGGTGCGGAAGCTCACGGTTCCTGGTGAGGGCGAGGCGCGGCCGTTCGTCCTCGCCGGTGCGGAGGTGTTCGGCCAGCCAGAACCGGCGGCGGGTGAGCCAGAGGCCGGCGGCGCCGAGGGAGGCGGAGGCCATGCCGAAGCCGATCATCCAGCGGAAGCTCCAGTACGCGACCGGGATGTTGGGCCGGTAGTCGCCGGGGCCGTACAGCTCCTGGAGCTCCGCGTTGATGTCGTTGATGCCGGGCACCGGTTCGGAGAAGTTGTCGTGCGCGAGGAACGAGAGCAGTCCAGGCACCTCGACGGCCACCACGTTGTGGCCCTGGTCCACGTCGCCGACGGCGAACAGCGAGAACGGGGCGGGGCCCTCCGTCTCCCACAGCGCCTCGGCCGAGGCCATCTTCATCGGCTGCTGCTCGTACATGATCTTGCCGAGCCGGTCGCCGGAGACGGCGGTGAGCACGCCGGCCACCACCATGGTGATCAGCCCGACGCGCAGCGAGGTGCGCATCACGGCGGTGTGCCGCCGGCGTATCAGGTGGTACGCGGCTATGCCGACCATGAACGCGCCGCCGGTGAGGAAGGCGGCCGTGATGGTGTGGGCGAACTGCGCCACCGCCGTGTTCTGGGTCAGCACGTGCCAGAAGTCGGTGAGCTCGGCCCGGCCCGACTCCTCGTTGATCCGGTAGCCGACCGGGTGCTGCATCCAGGAGTTGGCCGCCAGGATGAAGTAGGCGGAGATCACGGTGCCCACGGCGACGGTCCAGATGGTGGCCAGGTGCAGCTTGGGCGGCAGCTTGTCCCAGCCGAAGATCCACAGGCCGATGAAGGTGGACTCGAAGAAGAACGCGATCAGCGCCTCGAAGGCGAGCGGTGCGCCGAAGACGTCGCCGACGAAGCGGGAGTAGTCGGACCAGTTCATGCCGAACTGGAACTCCTGCACGATGCCGGTGACCACGCCCATCGCGATGTTGATCAGGAAGAGCTTGCCCCAGAACTTGGTGGCCTTGAGGTACTTCTCGTTCCTGGTCCGCACCCAGGCGGTCTGGAGACCGGCGGTGAGGGAGGCCAGGGAGATGGTGAGGGGGACGAAGAGGAAGTGGTAGACGGTGGTGATGCCGAACTGCCACCGCGCCAGCGTCTCCGGTGCGAGAGCGAGATCCACGGTTCTTTCTCCTCCGCGTCGCGCGGGTTACGCGATCTGACCTTGTGAACGTATTCACATTCACAAGCCATTATGAAACACGTCGTCCTGCGGACCGCGGGCGGGGGTCCCCCTGACCTCCCGCCCGTCGGCGGGCGGGAGGCGGGTGCCGGCCAACTCCCCCCGCTCCGAAGCGAATTGAACGACCGGCGCCGGCGCCGTCCGTCCCCGAAGTGATCCTGCTCACCCTCCCCGGCGTAGCCGGGGAGGGACGGGCGGCCGCCCCGGCTCGTCGCCCCGCGCGGGGTTGTCCCCCGCCCACCCGCCCCTTCTCGCGCCCCGCGCGGCCCCGGCCTCACGGCGGGTGCCCCGCGCTCCGCGCGGACTGTCCCCGCCCGCCCGCCCACCCACCCTTCGTTCCGCGTTCCGTGTTCCGTGTTCCGCGCTCCGCGCGACGGCCCCGGCCCGCCTCCGGCGGCCGCGCCGCCGGCCGGGGGACCAAGCCCCCGGCCGGCAAGGCCGCGCTGCGGCGCCGCGCCGGACCGACTCGTGCTGCGCACGGGGCCCGCGCGCCCCGGCTGCGCCGGGGAAGGCGGGGCAATTCCTCTTGCCATCGAGGCCGCGCTGCGGTCCCGCGCCGGCCGGCATGCCCGTGTTCCGCACGGCGCCGGGCCCCACCCCCCGGCTACGCCGGGAAAGGGCGGGCGGGTGGGGTAACTTCCCGGCCTTGGGACCGCGCCGCCGCGCCGCGCCGGCCCGCTCGCCGGCATGCCCGTGCTCCGCACGGCGCCGGACCCCGGCTGCGTCGGGAAAGGGTGGGCGGGTGGGGCCACCTCAGGCCCCCGCGGCCGCGCTGCGGCGTCACGCCGGCCGCTCGTGCTGCGCACGGGGCCCGGCCCCCCGGCTACGCCGGAGAAGGGCGGGCGGGTGGGAGAAACCTCAGCCCGCCACCACCCGGCCGCCGCGGCGGAAGTCCGCCGCGACCCGCAGCAGCAGGTCGTTCGCCGCCGGCTCGGCAACCGTCACCCGGGCCCCCTCGCCCGCGAACGGGCGCACCGTCACGCCCGCCGCCTCGCACGCCGCCGCGAAGTCCGCCGTCGCCTCGCCCAGCCGCAGCCACACGAAGTTCGCCTGCGACGCCGGCACCGTCCACCCCTGCGCCGTCAGCTCCGACCCCACCCGCTCCCGCTCCGCGACCAACGCGTCCACCCGCTCGAGCAGCGCCGCCTCGCTCCGCAGCGACGCGATCGCCGCGTCCTGCGCGATCTGGCTCACCCCGAACGGCACCGCCGTCTTCCGCAGCGCCGCCGCGACCGGCTCGTGGGCGACGGCGAAGCCGACCCGCAGCCCGGCCAGGCCGTACGCCTTGGAGAAGGTCCGCAGCACGCACACGTTGGGCCGGTCCCGGTAGAGGTCGATGCCGTCCGGCACGGCCGGGTCCCGCACGAACTCGCGGTACGCCTCGTCGAGCACCACGAGCACGCTGCTCGGCACCCGGTCGAGGAAGCGCTCCAGGGCCGCCCGCTCCACCGCCGTCCCGGTGGGGTTGTTGGGGTTGCAGACGAAGACCAGCCGGGTCCGCTCGGTGATCGCGTCGGCCATGGCGTCCAGGTCGTGGGTCTCGCCCGCCGTCAGCGGGACCCGCACCGACGTGGCGCCGGAGATCTGGGTGATGATCGGGTACGCCTCGAACGACCGCCATGCGTAGACGACCTCGTCGCCGGGGCCAGCCGTCGCCTGGAGCAGCTGCTGGGCCACGCCCACCGAGCCGGTGCCGGTCGCCAGGTGCGCCACCGGCACCCGCAGCCGCTCGGCCAGCTCGGCCAGCAGCGCGGAGCAGGTCATGTCCGGGTAGCGGTTGAACGAGCCGGCCGCCGCCACCGCCGTCTCCAGCACCCCGGGCAGCGGCGGGTAGGGGTTCTCGTTCGAGGAGAGCTTGAACGAGACCGCGCCCGTACCCGCGCCCGCGCCCGCCCCTGTACCCGTACCCGTACCCGCCCCCGTGCCCGCGGCGCGACCCGGCACATAGGCCGGGATGCCGTCCAACGCCGGACGCAACCGCGGCCCGCCCGGCCGATCGGTGGTGGGGTGGGCGGCGGGGGCCGCGACACGGCTGGCGGCGGGGTCCTGAGAAGATGCGGTCGTCACCCTGCCCAGCCTAAGAGGCCCCCGTTTCTTTTGAGGAGGGCCCCGACAGGCGTATCCCCGACACTCCCCCGCGCTCGGCGCCGATTTCGCGCCCGTGGCGAGCGCCCTGGCGCGCCGCCCCCGTGAGGGTGACACGGGACCTGTTGAATTTCCCCCTCGCGCCCGGCAACGCGCCCCCCGCGCCGACGGAACATCGGCCCATCGCCCCGATGACCTTGGTAACAGGTCGTCACATCCCCTGTGGACCATGCAGAAACGTACTGCCGGGCCCATCCAGGCGACCGGCGGCACGCCCCCCGGGCCGGGCCTAACATCAGGTCGCCATGACAGCAGCGAAGCATCAGGTGAGCCGGTCATCCGGTCGCCGGACAACCAGGCGGGCCGGCATCCGGGAGGTCGCCGCGGCCGCCGGTGTCTCGATCACGACTGTCTCCGACGCCCTCAACGGGAAGGGCCGGCTGCCCGAGGTCACCCGCCGCCACGTGCGCACCGTGGCCGACCGCCTCGGCTACCGGCCGTCCGCCGCGGCCCGCACCCTGCGCACCGGGAAGTCGGGGCTGATCGGGCTCACGGTCACCACCTATGGCGAAGAACCGTTCACCTTCACCGAGTTCGCCTACTTCGCCGAGATGGTCAGGGCCGCCACCTCGGCCGCGCTCGCCCGCGGCTACGCCCTGGTCATCCTCCCCGCCGCCTCCCAGCACCGGGACTTCGACGTCTGGTCGAACGTCGCCCTCGACGGCACCGTCGTCATCGACCCCTCCGACCACGACCCCGTGGTCAGCGAGCTGGTCAGGCAGGGCATCCCGGTCGTCTCCGACGGCCGGCCGGGCGGCAGCCTGCCCGTCACCGCCTGGGTGGACAACGACCACGAGGCCGCCGTCGTCGACCTGCTCGACCACCTCTCGGCCGCCGGCGCCCGCCGGATCGGCCTGCTCACCGGCACCAGCACCGACACCTACACCCGCCTCTCGACCACCGCCTACCTCCAGTGGTGCGAGCGCAACGGCCAGGAGCCGGTCTACGAGACGTACCCGGCGCACGACCCCTGCGCCGGCGCCGTCGCCGCCGACCGGCTGCTGGCCCGCGCCGACCGACCGGACGCCGTCTACGGCCTCTTCGACCCCAACGGCACCGATCTGCTCGCCGCCGCCCGCCGCTACGGGCTGCGGGTCCCCGAGGACCTGCTGATCATCTGCTGCAGCGAGTCAAGCGTCTACGCGTCGACCGAGCCGCCGATCACCACCCTCTCGCTCAAGCCGGGCCGGATCGGCACGACCGTGATCCAGCTGCTCATCGACGCCATCGAGGGCGCCGCCGGGCGCGCTCCCACGGCCGTCCCGGCCCAGGAGGCGACCCATCGCGTGATGCCGACCGAGCTGATCGTCCGCACCTCGTCCCAGCGCCCGGCCATCCCGCACCCCTCGCCGCAGCCCTCCCCACGCGCGTCGCAGCGCCCTTCCAGGCGTCAGCTCCAGCTCCCCGCCGACCGCGTGGGAGCCGTCACGGTGACGGCCCCTCGCACACCCCCTGCCGCTGACCAGTAGATTCCGATAGACAGGTGTGTCCCAACCGGGCACCTGGATTCCTATGATGGGCGAACGGCACCGGGACCTGGCCTGCCAGGCGGGCCCTGCAGGCGGTGGAGACGGCGCGTAGTGGTGGAGGGGTCGATGACTCAGGGGGCCGGCCAGGCACCAGAGGAGTGGCACGGTACGGACCAGCCCGAGGGTCCTGACCCGGCGGGCGGTCCGGAGGACGAGCTCTACACACCGACCCTGCCGGACATCCCCGTGGTGGAGGGGGCGGGGCCGCTCTACGTGGTCGGCGACGTCCACGGCTATCTCGACGAGCTGCGCGCCGCGTTGCACGAGGCCGGCCTCACGGACGAGGCGGACAACTGGGCCGCGGGCAACGCGCGGCTGTGGTTCCTCGGCGACTTCACCGACCGCGGTCCCGACGGCGTGGGCGTGCTCGACCTGGTGATGCGGCTCTCCGCGGAGGCGGCGGCGGCCGGCGGCTACTGCAAGGCGCTGCTCGGCAACCACGAGCTGCTGCTGATCGGCGCCAGCCGGTTCGGCGACACCCCGGTGGAATCGGCCGCCGGCACCGCCTCGTTCCAGGCGGCCTGGCTGCTGAACGGCGGTCAGCGCACGGACATGGAGCGGCTGCGGGACCACCACGTGCAGTGGATGTCCAGGCTCGACTCGATGGCCCTGGCGGACGGGCACCTGCTGCTGCACTCGGACACCACGGCCTACCTCGACTACGGCGGCACCGTCGACGACGTCAACGACGCGATCTGGCAGGCACTCCAGCGCAACAGCGTCGAGGAGACCTGGGAGCTGTTCCGGAAGTTCACCAAGCGGTTCGCCTTCCGCGACGAGGACGGGCCGCAGGCGGTGCGGGAGTTGCTCGACACCTACGGCGGCAAGCGGGTGGTGCACGGCCACAGCCCGATTCCGTATCTGACGGGCGAGGGCATCGGGGGCGCGGACGCGGAGTCGGGGGGCGCGGAGGACGAGGAGAGCACGCCGGGCGTGCGCGGTCCGCACGTGTACGCGGACTCGCTCGCCATCGCGATGGACGGCGGGGTGACCATGGCCGGAAAGCTGCTGGTCGCGCGGCTGCCATTGCCCGAGTAACGTCGCGGAACTGTTTCCCTCGGTTTCACCGAGCGTTGTCTCGCGTGCTCGGCGGCGTAGCCGGGAAGGGGAGAAGTGTCAGGGTAAGCGGCTCGATTGTTTTGGCGAATTCGACAATTCCCTGTCACCAAGGCCGGATGCGCTCTACCATCGGGGTCCGCTCACCAGCTTGCTGCCTGTGAGGCCCTGGGGACGCATATGAACAGCGCTGACGGATTGCCGCCGGAGGATCAGGCCGATTTCGAGCGAATCCTCGACGAGGCGCTGAGGTCTGCCCGTTTGGCGGCCGACGCCGACCGGTTCGAGATCGAGCGGCTGCGGTCCCTGGCGATGGACGCCCTGCCGGAGATCGCCGCGGCCGCGGACGAGGAGTACCGACAGTTGGTCAGGCTCCGGGCCGAGCTCGGCGCCTCGGGCGCCGACGCCCCGGGCGCCGGGCCGGGCGGCCCCGGCAAGGAGGAACGTTCCGCCGGGGTCGGCCTGTTGGCCGTCGTCACCACGCTGGTGCCGGTGCTTTCGGCGATCGCCGCCGTGGTGTTCCTGCTGCTCGGCTACGCGCTGCGGCTGGCCGATCCCGAGCCGGGCATCGCGGAGCGGATGCGCGGCGTCGGCTGGGTGTTCGCGGCGGTGGCCGGCCTCGGGCTCCTGGTGGCGCTCGGCGGCCTGGTCGTCGCCGCCACGCGGAACAGCGCCTCCACGGCGATCCGCGCCTCGGCGCCGGCGGAGGAGCTGGCGCGGGCGCGCGACGAGTGGCGGCGCGCGTTGCACGACCGGGGCGTGGTGCCGTTCGTGCGCCGGGCGGGCGGTCGGCACCACCCGCGGGGGCGCACGCCCCGGCTGCGGTTCTCCAGCCCGGACTTCTCCAGCCCCGACTTCTCCAGCTCGGCGGGCGTCACGCCACGGGCCCGCCCGCGCCACGGCAACCCGCGGTTCTCGGGACCCGAGTTCGGCAGCCCGGCGTTCACCAGCCCGGCCGACGGCGACGACGAGCTCGTCGATCCGCGGTTCTCGAGGCCCGACTTCTCCGGGCCGGACTTCTCGGGTCCCGACTTCGACAGCCCGGACTTCACGAGCCCGGCGCGCGACGACGACGAGCCGGCGGACCGGCGCTACGGCAGCCCGGACTTCTCGCGACCGGAGTTCGGCAGCCCGGAGTTCGGCAGCCCCGACTTCACCAGCCCGGCGCGCGACGACGACGAGCCCCCCACCCGCCCCGGCTACGCGAGCCCGGACTTCGGCGGCCCCGCCGACCAGGACTGACGCGCGGTCCTGACCGGCGGTCCCGACCGGCGGGGAGCGCGTGGCGACAGGTCCTACGGGAGGAACTGCTCGATCACCCTGGCCACGCCGTCCTCGTCGTTGGTGAGCGTGTGGTGCGGCGTCGCCGCCAGCACCGCCGGGTGCGCGTTGGCCATCGCGTAGGCCGTGCCGGCCCAGCTCAGCATGGCCAGGTCGTTGGGCATGTCGCCGAACGCCACCACCTCGTCGGCGCCGACGCCGAGCTCCCGGCAACGGCCCGCCAGCGTGCTGGCCTTGCTGACGCCCGGCGCGCTGATCTCGAGCAGCGCGTTCGGGTTCGACCTGGTGAACTCCCCGTGCTCGCCGGCCACCGCCTTCGCGAGCGCCAGGAACTCGTCCGGGTCGTGGTGGTGGTGGAGCGCGAGCAGCTTCAGCACGGGCTGACCGGCGAACGCGGCGTCGTCGCCGAGCAGCGTCTCGGCGGGCGCCACCCGCGACGAGGAGTCGGGGAACGAAGGACCGTACCCCGGCTCGTGGTGGAATCCGTCGGAGCGCTCCACGGCGAACGAGACGCCGGGCGCGGCGGCGCGCAGCGCGTGGACGATGGCCAGCCCGCCCCGTGGGGAGAGCGGCCGGGTGGCGACCAGTTCGCCGCCACGGCGCAGGTCGACGACGGCGGCGCCGTTGCCGCAGATGGCCAGGCCGTGGCCGTGCACATGGTCGCTGACCGGGCCCATCCAGCGGGCCGGTCGGCCGGTGACGAAGAGGACGTGGATGCCGGCGGCCTCGGCGGCGGCCAGCGCGGCGACGGTGCGCGGCGAGACGGTCTTGTCGTCGCGGAGCAGCGTGCCGTCGAGATCGGTGGCGATCAGACGGGGACGGAGGCCGTGTGGGACGGTGGGTACCGTGCCTACGGCGTGCAGGGGAGCGGGCGAGGGTGTGGGCACAGTCCACCAGCATATGCAGGCACATCCGTGCGCCGGCTCACTCGTATGTGCTACGAGCGCCCCGGCCCCGAACCTGTCGGGAAGCGGCGCAAGGCTGGCGGGAAAGGGCCTACGCTGCTGCCCATGGCTGTCTCGTCGGCGCACTCCCTGCGGCTGTCCACCGTGATCCTGCCCGTCTTCCGATGGTCGGCGGAGGGCCGGCGGATCTGGCAGGACGCCGAGCGGCTCGGGTTCCACACCGCCTACACCTATGATCACCTCTCCTGGCGCAGCTTCCGCGACCGGGCCTGGTTCGGCGCGATACCCACGCTGACCGCCGCGGCCGCCGCCACCGAGCGGCTGCGCCTCGGCACGCTGGTCACCTCGCCCAACTTCCGGCACCCGGTCACCCTGGCCAAGGAGCTGATCACGCTGGACGACGTGTCCGACGGGCGGGTCACCCTCGGCATCGGCGCGGGCGGCACCGGGTTCGACGCCACCGCGCTGGGCAACGAGGCGTGGGCGCCCCGGGAGCGGGCCGACCGGTTCGCCGAGTTCGTCCGGCTGCTCGACCTGCTGCTCAGCGAGGGCGGCAGCGGCGTCTCCTA
The DNA here is from genome assembly GCF_054783955.1 of Streptomyces mayteni. NCBI lineage: Bacteria > Bacillati > Actinomycetota > Actinomycetes > Kitasatosporales > Streptomycetaceae > Streptomyces > Streptomyces mayteni. The sequence continues at coordinate 20,524 of NZ_BAAGPR010000029.1, forward strand.
CCAGGGCGACTTCTACGCGGCGCACGAGGTCCGCAACGTGCCGGGCTGCGTCCAGCGCCCCCGGCTGCCCTTCGCGGTGGCCGCCACCGGGCCGCGCGGGATGCGGCTCGCCGCCCGGCACGGCCAGGCGTGGGTGACCACCGGCGATCCCCGGTCCTCCGGTGGCACGGCGGCCGGGTTCTACCGGGCGCTCGGGCGCCAGGTCGACCGCCTCGAGGGCGTCTGCGAGGAGGTCGGCCGGGAGCCGTCGACGCTCGGCCGGGTGCTGCTCGACACCAGCGCCTTCGCCCCGCACGGCGTCTCGCCGCTGGCCTCGGTCGACGCCTTCGCCGAGTACGCCGGCACCTGTGCCGAGCTCGGCTTCACCGAGCTGGTGCTGCACTGGCCGGTGCCGGACTCGGTGTTCGCCACCGACCCGGCGGTCTTCGAGCGGGTCGTCACCCAGGTCACCGTCCCCTAGGGGGTGGGCGGACGCGGCCCCGGCGTGGAGTAGGGGAAAGCCGTGTCGAAACAGCTACCAAAGAGGGACGCGCGGCGTCGCCGAGGGGCACTAGCGTCTTACCCGTGAGCGTGAGTACGAGTACGGAAGCTGGCCTGACGAGCGGGGTCGGGGCGAGCGTCATCAACACCACGGCCCTGACCAAGCGGTATCCCCGCGTCACCGCTCTCGACGGGCTGACGGTGGACATAGGTCCAGGCGTCACGGGCCTCGTCGGGGCGAACGGCGCGGGCAAGTCCACCCTGATCAAGATCCTGCTGGGCCTCGCCCCGGCCACCGAGGGCACGGCCCGGGTGCTCGGGCACGACTCGGCGGCGGACGGCACGGCCATCCGCGAGCAGGTCGGCTACATGCCGGAGCACGACTGCCTGCCACCGGACGTCTCGGCCACCGAGTTCGTGGTGCACATGGGGCGGATGTCGGGGCTGCCGCCCACCGCGGCCCGCGAGCGCACGGCGGACACGCTGCGCCACGTTGGGCTCTACGAGGAGCGTTACCGCCCCATGGGCGGCTACTCCACGGGCATGAAGCAGCGGGTCAAGCTCGCCCAGGCGCTGGTGCACGACCCCCGCCTGGTCCTGCTCGACGAGCCGACCAACGGCCTCGACCCGGCCGGCCGCGACGAGATGCTGGGCCTGATCCGCCGCATCCACACCGACTTCGGCATCTCGGTCCTGGTCACCTCGCACCTGCTCGGCGAGCTGGAGCGCACCAGCGACCACATCGTCGTCATCGACGGCGGCCGGCTGCTCCGCTCCCAGACCACCGCCAGCTTCACCGAGGCCACCGCCTCGCTGGCCATCGAGGTCACCGACTCCGACACCCACCCCGACGGTGCCGCCGCGCTGCGCGCCGGGCTGGCCGGGCGCGGCGTCGAGGCCACCCCGGCCCCCGGCCAGCTGCTGGTCGTCGAAGCGGCGGAAGAGGCCGTCTACGACACGGTGCGAGACGTCGTGGCCGAGCTCGGCCTCGGCCTGGTGCGCATGGAGCAGCGCCGCCACCGCATCGCCGAGGTCTTCCAGGAGGCACAGCCGTGACCCCGCCCCCCGCGCAGGACGCGCGGATCCACAACATCGGCTACCGCCCATACGAGGGCGAGCGGCTCGGCGCCGGCTACGCGCGGCTCTCCCTGTTCGTCCACTCGCTGCGCGGCGCCTTCGGCCTCGGCCGCTCGGCCCGCTCCAAGGTGCTGCCGTTCGGCCTGTTCGCCATCATGTGCTTCCCCGCGGTGGTGATGGTCGCCGTCGCGGTGATGACCGGGCTCGACGAGATGCCCATCAAGTACCAGGGCTACGGCCTGGCGATGCAGCCGATCCTCGGCCTCTACATCGCGCTGGCCGCGCCCCAGATGGTCTCCCTCGACCTGCGCTTCCGCACCATCCCGCTCTACTTCTCGCGGCCCATGGCCCCGGGCGACTACGTGCGGGCCAAGTTCGCGGCGCTCTCCGCCGCGATCTTCCTGTTCGTCGCGATCCCGCTCACCATCGCCTACGCCGGCGGCCTGCTCGCCGAGCTGGGCTTCGCCGACCAGTCGAGCGGCTATCTGCGCGGCCTCGTGGCGGCCGCGGTCCTCGCCGTGACACACGCCGGCGTGGCCCTGGTGGTCGCCTCCCGCACCCCGCGCCGCGGCTTCGGCGTGGCGGCCATCGTCGCGGTGCTCACCGTCCCCTTCTTCGCGGTCACCGCGGTCCAGGAGATCGCCGGCCAACAGGGCGAGAGCACCGCCATCGGCTGGCTCGGCCTCTTCTCACCAGGCAGCCTGATGGACGGCCTGCAGTCCGCGTTCCTCGGCGGCACCAGCGGCTTCCCCCACGAGCAGGGCCCCTCCACCGCGGCCGGCGTCGGCTATCTCCTCGTCACCGCGGGTCTCGTCGTGCTCTGCCACGTGCTCCTGGTCCGTCGCTACCGGAAGGCGGGTCTGTAGCCCATGGCCACCATCCACATCGCCAAGACCTCCCGCTGGTTCGGGAACGTGGTCGCGGTCAACGACATCAGCATGGACATCAGCCCCGGCATCACCGGCCTCCTCGGCCCGAACGGCGCGGGCAAGTCCACCCTGATCCACATGATGAGCGGCTTCCTCGCGCCCTCGGCCGGCGCCGTCACGCTGGACGACCAGCCGATCTGGCGCAACCCGGAGGCCTACCGGCGGATCGGCCTGGTGCCCGAGCGCGAGGGCATGTACGACTACCTCACCGGAGGCGAGTTCGTGCTGGCCAACGCCGAGCTCCACGGCCTGCCCGACCCGGGCGCCGCGGCCCGCGCCGCCCTGGAGACGGTGGAGATGACGTCCGCCGCCGACCGCCGCGTCTCCACCTACAGCAAGGGCATGCGGCAGCGCGTCAAGATGGCCTCCGCCCTGGTCCACGAGCCGTCGGTGCTCTTGCTCGACGAGCCGTTCAACGGCATGGATCCGCGCCAGCGCATGCACCTGATGGAGCTGCTGCGCAGGATGGGCGAGGAGGGGCGCACCGTGCTCTTCTCCTCACACATCCTGGAGGAGGTCGAGCAGCTGGCCACCCACATCGAGGTCGTGGTGGCCGGCCGGCACGCCGCCTCCGGCGACTTCCGGCGAATCCGCCGGCTGATGACGGACCGTCCGCTGCGCTATCTGATCCGGTCGAGCGACGACCGGGTGCTGGCCGCCGCGTTGATAGCGGACCCGTCCACCAGCGGCATCGAGTTCGACACCGCGGAGAACGCGCTGCGGATCCAGGCGGTGGACTTCCTCCGCTTCACCACCCGGCTTCCGCTGCTCGCCCGCGAGCACGGCGTCCGGCTGTTCACCGTCTCGCCCTCGGACGAGTCGCTGGAGAGCGTCTTCTCCTATCTGGTCAGCGCGTAAGGAGCCCGATCGCGATGTACAACCCGACCGTCGCCCGGCTCACCTACCGGGCCCTGCTCGGCCGCCGCCGAGCGTTGATCCTGGGCGCCCTGCCGGCGCTGCTGATCGTCATCGCCGTCGCCGTGCGGCTGCTCAACGGCGCGGACGACCACGCCGCCACCGAGATCCTCGGCGGCTTCGCGCTCGCCTCGATGGTGCCGCTGATCGGCGTGATCGCCGGCACCGGCGCCATCGCGCCGGAGATCGACGACGGCTCGATCGTCTACCTGCTCTCCAAGCCGCTCGACCGGCGCACCATCATCACCACCAAGCTGCTGGTCGCCATCGGCGTCACGCTGGCCTTCACGACGCTGCCGATCCTGCTGGCCGGCTTCATCCTCAACGGCAACAGCCAGGTCATCGCGGGCGCCTTCGCGGTCGCGGCGGCCGTCGCCTCCATCGCCTACAGCGCGGTCTTCCTGCTGCTCGGCACCGTCTCGCGGAACGCGGTGGTGTTCGGCCTGGTCTACGCCCTGGTCTGGGAGGCGCTGTTCGGCAGCCTGGTGCCGGGGGCCCGGGCGCTGAGCATCCAGCAGTGGGCGCTGGCGATCGCCGAGCGGATAGCCGCTCCCGGCGCCGACATCACCTCGGAGGTCTCGCTGCCCGCCGGCCTCGTGCTGCTCCTCGTGGCCACGGTGCTCGGCACCTGGTACGCGGCGCGGCGGCTCGGCTCGCTCACCCTCGCCGGCGAGCGCTGAGCGGCCGGGCGGCGGCCTTCCCCGGCTCGAAAAACCGGGGGCGGGCCGCCGCCCGACGCGGCATCCTCGAAGCCACATGGATGAGAGACAGCTCAAGAAGTTCTCGAAGTACCTCTCCCGCCACCTCCGCCACGATCCCGGCCGGATCGGCCTGGTCCTCGACGAGGGCGGCTGGGCCGACATCGACGAGTTGCTGGCCGCCTGCCGGCGGGCCGGGGTCCGGCTCAGTGGGGAGCAGCTGGCCGAGGTGGTCGAGCGGAACGACAAGCGGCGCTTCGCCCTCGACCCCACGGGCCACCGGATCCGGGCCAGTCAGGGGCACTCGATCCCGGTGGACCTCGGCCTCGCCCCGGTGGCGCCGCCGGCCCGGCTCTACCACGGCACGGTGGCCGGCAGCCTCGCCGGCATCCGGGCCGAGGGCCTGCGCCCGATGAGCCGCCAGCACGTCCACCTGTCGCCCGATCGGGAGACCGCCACCCGCGTCGGGGCCAGGCGGGGCCGGCCGGTGGTCCTCTCGGTCGACGCGGGCGCGATGCACGCCGCCGGCCACCCGTTCTGGCGCAGCGACAACGGCGTCTGGCTCACGGCCGCGGTGCCGGCCGGCTTCGTCCGCTTCCCGGGCTGAGCGGCGGTGGCCCAGCCCGGATCGGTCGGTCGATGAGCCGGCTCAGTCGATGGCCGGCTGCCCGAGCAGCGGTTCGAGGACCAGGGCGATCCCGTCCTCGTCGTTGCCCGCGGTGATCTCGTCGGCGATCGCCCTGACATCCGGGTGCGCCCCCGCCATGGCGACGCTGTGCGCCGCCCAGGCGAACATCGGCAGGTCGTTGGGCATGTCGCCGAAGGCGATGGTCTCGGAGCCCTTCACGCCGAGCCGGCGCGCGGCGAGCGACAACCCCGTCGCCTTGGTCAGGCCGAGCGGCAGCATCTCCACCAGCAGCTCGCCGGAGACGACGATGCCCACCGCGTCGCCCAGCAGGTCGAGCGCCGCGGCGGCCAACGCGTCGTCGCCCAGCGTCGGATGGTGCAGGTACATCTTGATCACCGGCTCGGCGAACAGCTCGTCGCGGCTCCCGGCGCGCTCGGGGCGCGGGTTGCCCTCGCCGCTGGAGCCGTAGGTGCTGCCGACCGTCTCGTGGAAGCCGGCCTCCATCACCACCTGGCCGTCGAGGCCGTCCCGGTTGGCGGCGATGTGGAGCGGCCCGAGGGACTCCTCGAGCCGGCCCACCGCGGCCCTGGCCAGCCGGCGGTCCAGGGTGACGGAGGTCAGCAGCCGGTGCTCGCCCGCGTGGTAGAGCTGCGCGCCCTGGCCGCAGACCGCCAGGCCCTGGTAGCCGAGGTCGTCCAGGATGTGCCGGGTCCAGGCGACGCTGCGGCCGGTGACCACGATGTGCTCGGCCCCGACGGCCCGCGCGGCGGCGAGCGCCGCGCGGGTCCGGGGGGAAATCGTTTCGTCGCTCCGCAGCAGGGTGCCGTCCAGGTCGGTCGCGACCAACCGGTAGGGGAAGGCGGCCGGCTGGGTCACCGCCGGCCCCCGGCGGGCTTGGCGACCGGTTCGAGCAGCTCGCGCCCGCCCAGGTAGGGCCGCAGCACCTCGGGCACCAGGACCGAGCCGTCGGCCTGCTGGTGGTTCTCCAGCAGCGCGACGATGGTGCGCGGCACCGCGCACAGCGTGCCGTTGAGCGTGGCGAGCGGGCGCGGCCCCGCGTCCTTGGTGCGCATCCGGATGCCGAGCCGGCGGGCCTGGAACTCGGTGCAGTTGGAGGACGAGGTCAGCTCCCGGTACTTGCCCTGGGTCGGGATCCACGCCTCGCAGTCGAACTTCCGGGAGGCGGAGGCGCCCAGGTCACCGCTGGCCACGTCGATCACCCGGAACGGCAGCCCGAGCGAGGTGAGCCACTGCTTCTCCCACTCCAGCAGCCTGGTGAGTTCGGCCTCGGCGTCCTCGGGCGCGACGTAGGAGAACATCTCCACCTTGTCGAACTGGTGGACCCGGAAGATGCCCCGGGTGTCCTTGCCGTACGAGCCGGCCTCGCGGCGGAAGCAGGGCGAGAAGCCGGCGTAGCGGCGCGGCAGTTCGCCGGCGTCCAGGATCTCGTCCATGTGGTAGGCGGCGAGCGGGACCTCGGAGGTGCCGACCAGGTAGTAGTCGTCCTTCTCCAGGTGGTACACGTCCTGCGCGGCCTGGCCGAGGAAGCCGGTGCCCTCCATGGCGCGCGGCTTCACCAGGGCCGGGGTCAGCATCGGCACGAAGCCGGCGGCGGTCGCCTGCCCGATCGCCGCGTTGACCAGGGCGAGTTCGAGCAGGGCGCCCACGCCGGTGAGGTAGTAGAAGCGGGAGCCCGAGACCTTGGCGCCGCGCTCGGTGTCGATGGCGCCCAGCGTCTGGCCGAGCTCCAGGTGGTCCTTGGGCTCGAAGCCCTCGGCCGTGAAGTCGCGGATGGTGCCGTGGGTCTCGCGCACCACGAAGTCGTCCTCGCCGCCGACCGGCACGTCGGGGTGGACGAGGTTCCCGATCCCCAGCAGCAGGGTCTGCGCTTCGGCCGCGGCCTCGTCGCGCTCGGCGTCGGCGGCCTTCACCGCGGCCGCGAGCTCGCCGGCGCGGGCCAGCAGCGCGGCCCGCTCGTCGCCGGTGGCCTTGGGGATCAGCTTGCCGAGCTGGCGCTGCTCGGCGCGCAGCTCGTCGAAGCGGGCACTGGACGACCTGCGCCGCTCGTCGGCGGAGAGCAGGGAGTCGACGAGGCCGACGTCCTCTCCACGGGCGCGCTGGGAGGCGCGCACTCGGTCCGGGTCCTCGCGAAGCAGCCGAAGGTCAATCACGGCACCAGGCTACCGGGGCGGCCCGCGGGGCCGAATCCGAATTCCTCCGGCGGCCACACCATGCCCCGGATGTGCGCTTTGCCGGTTTTGCCGGGAATTTCATGGAAAGTGGGACCAGGGAAATCCACAGGTCAGCGGGTTGTCCACCGGGTTATCCACAGGGCCCCTCTGGCCTCTGTGGATAACTTTGTGGATTCTCGGCGCCGCCTGGCGTGGGCCGTAGAATTCCCCCCTCAAACCCGGCCCACACTCTCTTACGAGGGAAATCGAAGAGAATTGCCTCACTCGCCGGAGGGATGCCGATCGTTTTGGGTGACGAAAAAGGATTCGCCACCCTGTGGACGAATTAGCGGCCAGTGAGGCGATATGTCGACGATGTCCGAGTTGGCCATGTCGACTTATGCACAGGCACGGAGGGTGTCCTGTGGATAACTCGTGGATAACTTCCCGGGCACTCGGGGGACACGCGGGATTCAGCGATCCGTCGCCGGCGCCGTCCGGCCGGCCTCGTCCGGGCGGCCGTCCAGGCAGCGGGTCAGCCAGTCGGCCGCCGTCAGGAAGTCCTCGTCGGTCGTGCCGGTGCGCACCGCGGGCTCCACATGGTCGGCGCGCGGATACGAGCCGAGGTAGCGCACGTCCGAGCACAGCCGCCTGAGCCCCATCAGCGCCTCGCCCACCCGCCGGTCCGAGATGTGCCCCTCGCAGTCCACCGAGAAGCAGTACTGCCCGATCCCCTTGCCGGTGGGCCGCGACTCGATCCGCGTCAGGTTCACCCCGGAGGCCGCGTACTCCTGGAGCACGTCGAGCAGCGCGCCCGGGTGGTCGGCGCGCAGCCACAGCACCACCGAGGTCTTGTCGGCGCCGGTCCGCGCGGCCGGCCTGGCGGGCCGGCCCACCAGCACGAAGCGGGTGGTGGCGTTGTGCGCGTCGTGGATGTCGGTGACCAGCGGCTCGAGACCGTAGATGGCGGCCGCGAACTCGCCCGCGAACGCCGCGTCGTACCGCCCCTCCTGCACCAGCCGGGCGCCGTCCGCGTTGGACGCGGCCGACTCCCACTGCGCCTCGGGCAGGAAGCGCTTCAGCCAGTCCCGCACCTGCGGCTGGGCGACCGGGTGGCCGGTCACCGTCTTGATGGACTCGATGGCCGTGCCCGGCCTGACCAGCAGCGCGAACGCGATCGGCAGCAGCACCTCGCGGTAGATCATCAGCGGCTGGCCCGACGCCAGCTCGTCGACGGTGGCCAGCACGCCGCCCTCCACCGAGTTCTCGATGGGCACCAGCGCGCCCGCCGCCTCGCCCGACCGCACCGAGTCCAGGGCCGCCGGCACGGAGATCATCGGTACCAGCTCGCGGGTGGCCGCCTCGGGCAGAGTGCGGAGCGCGGCTTCGGTGAAGGTGCCCTCGGGGCCGAGGTACGTGTAGCGACTCGCTGCTGTCATGACGCCACGGTAGCCGCGGCGGGCCGGCCGCCGCGTTCCGGTATCAGCCTTCGAGCAGCCGCTGGCCCACGTACTCGCCCTCCGCCGCCCCGCCGGGGACCGCGAACAGCGCGCTCGCCTCGTGCCTGACGAACTCCGAGAGCGCGTCACCGCGGTCCAGCTTGCGTTGCACCGTGACGAAGCCGCGCAGCGGGTCCGCCTGCCAGCAGACGAACAGCAGCCCGGCGTCCGGGCCGCCGTCGTCCAGGAAGCCGTCGTGGAAGGAGAAGGGGCGGCGCAGCATCGCGGCTCCGCCGTTGGTCTCCGGGGCGCTCACCCGTACGTGTGCGTTGGCGGCGATGACGGGGCGGCCGTCGTCGTCGACGGCCTCCAGGTCGACGGGGGTGGTCTCCTCGCCGCCGGTGAGCGGGGCGCCGTCCGACTTGCGGCGCCCGATCACCCGCTCCTGCTCGGCCACCGACCGCCGCTCCCAGTCGTCGAGCAGCATCCGGATCCGGCGGACGACGGCGTAGGAGCCGCCGGCCATCCAGGACGGGTCGCCGCCGGCGGGGACGAAGACCCGCTCGGCGAAGTCGTCGTCGGCGGGCGTCGGGTTGTTGGTGCCGTCGACCTGGCCCATCAGGTTCCTGCTGGTCATGGGCCTGGCGGTGGCGCCGGGGCTCCGGTTGAAGCCGGTCATCTGCCACCGGACGGCGGCGGTGCCCGCGGCGGCGCGCTGGAGGGCGCGGAGCGCGCCGAAGGCGACGAGGGCGTCGTCGGCGCCGATCTGGAGCCAGAGGTCGCCGCCCGAGCGGTCGGGGTCAAGGGCGTCGTTCGAGAACTCGGGGAGCGGGTCGAGTGCGGCGGGGCGGGCGTCGACGAGGTCGGTGGCGTCGAAGAAGCCGTGGCCCAGCCCGATGGTGACGGTGAGGGAGGCCGGGCCGGCGTCGCGGGCGATGGCGGTGTCGTCGTCGGCGGCCTCGCCGGCCATCAGCCGGGCGGCCAGTTCCGACCAGCCGCGCAGCAGCTCGACGGCCTGGCGGCGGCCGGCGCCGGGGGCGAGATCGAGGGCGACGAGGTGGCCGTGGGTCTGCGCCGGGGTGGTGATCCCCGGCTGGTGGGCGCCGTGGAAGGGGACGGCGGTGCCGCCGAGGCTGGTGAGGGCCGGGGCGTCGGGCGTCGCCGTGGCGGCGTGCGCGAGCGCGCCGCCCGCGGTGCCGAGGGCGAGGCCGGCGGCGCCCGCGGTGCCGGCGGTGGTGAGCAGGCGGCGGCGGGAGATCTCAGTCATGGTCTGCCACTGGTTGTCACTGTACGTTGCTATTCTGTGGTGGTGTCGTTACTCTTGGTGATTACGGGAGGGTGAAGGAGGTGGTCTCGGTGGTCTGGTCGATCTCCGAGGTGCGGATGGTCAGGGCCAGGTCCCAGGTGCCGGGGCGCGGCAGTTGGAGATCGGTCACGGTCCAGTGGCCCACGTCCACGTGCAGGGTCTCGTAGCGGAGCGGGCCGATGTCCTCGGCGGGCAGGGTGAGGGCGACCCGGATCTCCTCGGCGTTGAGAGGGCGGCCCTCGGGGTCGGTGAGGCGGATGTGCAGGGTGTTGTCGCCGGTGGCGGCCGGCGAGATGTCGAGTCGGGCGTCGCCCCGGCCGGCCTCGCCGCCGGTGTCGTAGGGAAGGGAGAGGGAGAGAGGATCGCCTGAGGAGCGGTCCTGGTCCCCGCCGGCGGCGGAGTCGGCGGAGTCGGCGGCAGCGGCCTCGGCGGCCGCGGTGTGGGCCGGTGGCGTGGTGGTGAGAGCGGTGGTCACGCCGAGCAGCACGGCCGCGATGGCGGCCTCGGCGAGCACCGAGCGGCGCAGCGCGGCGCGGTGCGGGTCGGCGCCACGGGCCTGTTCGCGGGCCCTGAGGCGGGCCGTGCGGTCGATGGCGGCGCGCTGCCTGGCCAACTGCCTGGCCCGGGCCGGGTCCACGCCCTCGCCGCCGGCGGCCACCGGCTCGGCGGCCGCCACGGGTTCCTGGTCCTCGGCTGGGTCGTCGGTCGGGTCGGCCAGCCGGTGGGTCCAGCGCCGGGAGACCGAGGCGACCGCGACGAGTGTGGCGACCAGGGCGACCTTCAGCAGCAGCAGACGACCGTAGGAGGTGTCGGTGAGCGCGGTCCAGGAGAGGCCCACCTGCCGCCACGACTGGTAGAGCCCGGTGGCGGCGAGCGCGGCCACGCTGCCGGTGGCGAGCGCGGAGTAGCGGCGCACGGCGGCCCTCGGCGGGGTGTCGGGCGCGTCGTGGAGGATGGCGAGCAGGGTGACGAGGCCGCCGAGCCAGGTGGCGACCGCCAGCAGGTGGACGACGTCGGCGGGGATGGCCACGGCCGTCTGCCGGCCGGTGGCGGCGTGCTCGGCCGTGGCCCAGGTGGCCGCGAGCCCGATGGCGAGGATGGCGCCACCGATGCCGAGGCCGAAGGTGACGTCGCGCAGCCGGGCCGCACCGTCCTCGACGGCGTCGTCCACGGCGTTCCCACCGTCCCCACCGGCCTCGCCGTCCGCGGCCCGGGCCGCGGCGGCCGTCTCCTGGGCGGTGCGCAGCCGGGCGTAGGCGCCGTAGAGCAGCGCGATGAAGAGCCCGGCGGCCCCCGCGAGCAGCAGCCGGGTGACGAGGGCGCTGCCGGTCCTGGTGCCCACGACGTCGCGCAGCCCGGCCGGGTCGAAGGCGTCGGCGAGTTCGCCGGAGCCGGTGTAGGGGGTGCGCAGGCAGAGCAGGGCCACGGTGGCGCCGGTCAGGATGGTCCAGCCGGCGAGCGTGACCCGCTGCACGGCCCGGCGGGTGGCGGCCGCCGGCCAGCACACCAGCACGAAGACACAGGAGCCGACGAGAAGGAGGAAGCCGGTGTAGGCCGCGTAGCGGCCGGCGTCGTAGAGCAGCCCGACGAGCCCGTCGTCGCCCGCCGTGGTCACGGTGTCCGCGTCGACCGCGGTCTCGGACGGGGCGCCGATCGAGAAGGTGAAGGCGCCCGAGATGGGGTGGCTGTCGGTCGAGACGGCCTGCCAGGCCACGGTGTAGGTGCCGTCGGCGAGGCCGGGGCGCAGCGGCACGGCGTGGTCGCGCCCCGAGCCGGTGGGCGCGCCCGCGTCGGCGCGGGCGCCGTCCGGATCGAGGACCCGGATGCCGTCCGCGCCGAGCGAGACGCCCTCGGTGAAGGTGAGCGTCACCTCGTCGGGCGCCGTGGCGACCACCGCCCCGTCCTCCGGGGTGCTGGCGTCGAGCGCCGCGTGCGCCGCGGCCGGGCCGGCGCCGGCGAGCAGGCCGGCGAGCGCCGCGACCGTGGCCAGGGCGCCGAGCAGCAGCGTGACGAAAGGACGGGGAAGGGCGGTCATGGCGCGCATGGCTGAGGTGTCACTCCCCGGTGTAGGTGGCTGATCTGACCGGCACGTCGAGGGTGATCGGATCCGCGGTCTCGAAGCGCAGTTCGAGGCTCACGGTCTCGCCTTCGACGAGTCGGCGGGAGAGGTCGAGCAGCATCACGTGGTTGCCGCCGCGGTCGAGGTGGAGCTCGCCATCGGCGGGCACGGGCAGCGAGTCGACCTGGCGCATCGCGTTGTCCACGGTCTCGTGGATCTCGACCGTGCCGGCCACCTCGCTGGTCACCGACAGCAGGGTGTCGTCCGCGTCGCCGGTGTTCTCGACGGTGAGGAAGGCGCCGGCCACGTCCTGGCCCGGCGGCTCGGGTATGTAGGCGCCGCTCGCCCGCAGCTCAGGCGCCGCCTCGCCGCCCGAGCAGCCGGCGAGGCCGAGCGCCAGCGCGCCGGCGAGCAGCGCCGCGGCCCGCCGTCTCACGGCAGCTCCCCCTCGATCAGGCCGGGCAGGTCGCGGGCGAAGGTGTCGCTCGTGACGCCCTCGGTGTAGACGACATGCGCCTGGTCGTCGGTGGGCAGGAAGGCGACCACCTGGGTGCCGTGGGTGGAGACGATGTCGCCGTTCTCGTCCTCGGTCGACGGCTCGATGTGCACGCCGAGCGAGCGCGCGGCCTCCTGGATGGTGGCGAAGTCGCCGGTCAGGCCGGTGAAGTCGGGGCCCTGGGCCTGGAGCCAGGGGCCGAGCGACTCCGGGGTGTCCCGCTCCGGGTCGGTCGTCACGAACACGACGTCCAGCTGGGCCCGTTGCTCGTCGGTCAGGCCGGCGCTGGCGATGCCGATGTTGCTCATGGTGAGGGGGCAGATGTCCGGGCAGTGGGTGTACCCGAAGTAGAGCAGGACGGCCCGTCCCGCGGTGCGCTCGACGAAGTCGTACTCCTGGCCCTCGGTGTCCGTGAGCACCAGCTCCGGCTTGGCGAACGGGGTGTCGACGACGGTGCCCTCGTCCGGGTCGTGGGCGCCGTGGACCTCGGCCGCGGCGGAGTCGTCGCCGTCGTCCCCCGAGCTGTCGCCGCCGCAGGCGGCCAGGGCGAGCGCGGCGCCGACGGCCACGAAGGTGGTGCTGATTCTGCGCAGGTGCATCGAGTGTTCCTGGTGTGGTGATCGTGGCGCGCGGGGCGGACGGTGTGCCCCGCCCCGCGCGGTCCCACGATGGGTGGGAAGGGTTCGGGAGGGATCAGGAGGCGGCGGTGCCGTCGCCGCCTTCGGCGCGGCGGCGCCCGGCGAGGACGCCGAAGGCGACCCCGGCGACGCCGACCGCGATGCCGACGCCGGCCAGCACCCGCGCCGTGGTGTCGGCGGCCGCCTCGTCCGAGTCGTCGCCCGCGGCCTGCTCGGCCGCGTCGTGCGCCGCCTCGTCGGCGGACGCCGCGTCGGTCCCGTCGGCGGCCTCGGCGCCGTGGTGGCCGCCGGTGCCCGGCGCCAGCTGGAGGACCGGGGCCGGGTTCTCGGGCTCGGAGCCGTCCTCGGTCGGCTCCTCGATCCAGCGCGAGACCTCGCCGTCGTCGTAGGTCTGGACGGCCTTGAACACCAGCTGTTCGACGTCCTCGGGCAGCGGTCCCACGGAGATCGGGAACTGCTGGAAGGTGCCGGGCTCGATCTCGCCGCCGGACCAGACGATGGTGGTCGGCGCCTCGGTGATCTGGCTGCCGTGCATCTCGATCGGCTCGTCGAGCTCCGCCGTCTGGACCTCGACGTCCCAGCCGGGCACCGGCTGCGGCAGCACCGAGGCGAGCGGGTACTCGGGGTCGAGGTGGACCTCGAGCCGGGTGGTCGAGGCGGTGTCGCTCTCGTTGGGCACCCGGAGGTCGAGGACGGCGTAGCCGCCCTGCTCGGCCTCGCTCGGGTCGATGCTGACATGGGCCTGGGCGGCTGGCGCGGCGATCGTCAGGACGACGGCCGCGGTGATCGCCGAGCCGGCGGCCATGCGCGTGCGCTTCATGGGGGCACTCCACGGTGAGATGTCGCGTCACGGGACGCGTACGGGTGGGCATACGGAGGGGAACGGAGACGAGCGGTGCGGGTGCGGGCGCGCGGAGGCCGGCGCGCGGCGACGGCGCACCCGTGCCCGGTTCCCTCCGGGGAGTGCGTCAGGCCGTGGCGAGTTCCGCCGCCGCCATCCACGGCGGGCCGCGCCTGGTCAGCGCGTGCGGCAGCACGATGCCGGCGACGGCCGGGGCCGGCCGGTGCGCGGGGTGCGGCCGCCGTCGCGCGGGCGGCAGGAGCGTCGCGCCGGCGCACAGCAGCCCGGCCAGGCGCAGGGCTCGCCTGAGCGCCGGCGCGAGCGTGTCGAGCGCGATCGGGAACGCCCGGTCGGCGTCGCCGAGTCGGGCGAGGCTGAGCAGGCGGAACAGCGCCCGCTCGCCGCGGCGCAGCAGCCAGCCGGTCGCGACGGCGGCCAGCAGATGCCCGAGGAGCATCGGCCCGGAGGGCAGCCAGTCGTGCGCCGCCGTCGCGGCCCCACCGGCGGGATCGAGGCCGGCGGCGGAGACGATGTGCGCCGCCCTCGCCTCGGTGAGGGCCATCACCTGGTCGTTGCAGAGCAGCCGCCTGGCCTGCGCGATCGTGCCGCCCGGGTGGCCACCGCCGGCCGCGCCCCCGTGCCCCGTGCCGAGCTGGCCGAGGCTGTAGAGGGCGTGCAGGGCGAGTTGACCGGCGCCCAGGGCGGCGGCGAGGGCGGGCGTCGAGCGGCGCTCGCGGCCGGCCAACGGCACGGCGATCGCGAAGGCGGCGAACCAGCCGGTGGCCAATGCCCAGGCGGGCACTCCGGGCCCGCCGGCCGAGAGGTGTCCGGCGGCGGCCAGCGTGGCGCAGGCCGCGGCGAAGACCGCGGCTCGCAGCAGTCGCAGATCGGCTCCGGCACGCATGGCGGCGTCATCATCTCACCGGCCCGGCGCCGCCCATGGTCCGGGGCCGGGAATCTCGCACGCGAGTACGTACCTTCACTCGTGTTGAGGTGTAGGTATATCGATGCTTGTGTCCTGATACATCCGCCGAACGGGGGGTGTTGGGCCGGCGGCGCGCTTACCGTCCGGGCCGGTAGGCAATACCTACAGATATGTCGAGCCGCGGCCAGGAGGCTGGAACATGAGCATCTGGTGGTCTCTCCAACTGCGCCGGGAGGCGGCCAGCGTCCCGCTGGCCCGGCGCCTGCTGCTCGGCGCGATGGAGTCGGCCGGGGTGGACGCCGACATCTCCCACGAGCTCTCGGTCGCCCTCACCGAGGCGTGCGCCAACGCAGTCCAGCACGGCGGCGACCGCTCCCAGGTCTACCAGGTGACGGCCTCGATGCTCGGGGACACGTGCCGCATCGAGGTCACCGACGGCGGCCCAGGCTTCCCCGAGGACGCCGCCATCCCCTTCGCCGAGCCGCCCGAGCTCCTGCCCTGCGGGCGCGGTCTGCGGCTCATCGAGGCCCTGTCCGACCGGGTGCGCATCGGCAACCAGCCGGGCAGCGGTGGGGCCGTCGTCACCTTCGACAAGATCCTCAAGTGGCGCGAGGGCGCCGCGCTGCTCCGCGCCTCCTAGGGCCCCGGGAGCGACGCCCGTGGCCAAGGCCGTGGCCGTGGCCTGGGAATTCTCCAGGTTTTTACTTCTGGGCTCTTTACATCGGACCCGGTAGCGTGGCGCTCTGAGGGGGATGCAATCAGGGCGTTTCCTCTGGAGGTGGAACCCAATGGGTCAGATAGGGGCAAGGGAGCTCGTGCTCCTCGCCATCATCGTGTTGCTGGTCTTCGGCGCCAGGCGGCTGCCGGACATCGCGCGCTCCCTCGGCAAGTCGGCGCGCATCCTCAAGAGCGAGACGGCCGCCATGAAGGCCGAGAGCGCCGCCGCCAACCCGCCCGCCTCGCCCGAGCCGGCCGCTTCGCCCGAGCCGGTGGCCTCGGAGTCGCGCACCATCAGGTCCACCCCGGTCGACGTCACCACGGCGCGTCCCGTCCAGGAGCCCGACACCGCCGCGCGCGGCTGAGCCGCCGGGCCCCGCTTCCTCCCCGGCCGTACCCGTCGCCGCCGCGGCCGCCGCGGCTACCGCTTCGCGTGCCGCCCACCCCGGGACGACGGCGCGGGGGCGCCGTCGGCTGCCGGGGCGCCGCCCTCGGCGGCCTTTCTCGTTGACGAGCGGCGAGCCCGCAGGAACTCGATGACGATCGGCAGGATCGACAGCAGCACGATCCCGATCAGGATCAGCTCGATGTGCTCGTTCACGAAGGCCACCTGGCCGAGCGCGGCACCCAGCAGCGTGACGCCCGCGCCCCACAGCACGCCGCCGATGATGTTGAAGATCACGAACGACCGGTACTGCATGTGGCTCACGCCGGCGATGATCGGCGTGAAGGTGCGGATGATCGGCACGAACCGCGCGAGCACCAGTGACTTCGGCCCGTGCTTCTCGAAGAAGGCGTGTGCCTTCTCCACGTTCTCCTGCTTGAAGAACCGCGAGTCCGGCCGGTTGAAGAGTGAGGGGCCGACCTTGCGCCCGAAGAGGTAGCCGACCTGGTCACCCGCGATCGCCGCCAGCACGATGAGCAGGCACACCAGCCACAGCGGGTAGTCCAGGTACTCGCCGTTCACCACCAGCAGGCCGGTGGTGAACAGCAGGGAGTCGCCCGGCAGGAAGAAGCCGATGAGCAGGCCGGACTCCGCGAAGACCACCCCGAGGACCCCGATGAGGCCGAAGGAGTCGATGAGGTACTCCGGATCGAGCCAGCTGGGCCCGAGGGCGAGAGCGTCCATGAAGTGGGAACTCCTGAGGCGCGGCCCGAGTGCCTGCCGCCCGGGCGATACCGCCAGGCTATCGTGCCCCGGCCTTGCCGGGCCCCGCGGGAAGCGGCCCAGGGGGGCGCCAGAGGCCGCTCGGGAAGCGGCTCGGGAAGCGGCTCGAAATTTTTCTGAGGACGTCTGCGACATCCGCTCGGGGCTCACGCGTCGATATCAGTGACGGGGCGAGATACGCGGGGGAACGCGGCTCGCCGGGGCCTCCACCGGGAGGCCCGAGCCGAAGTAAGGGGAAAGCAGACATGAGCACACTCAAGGACGAGGCTGTTCGGCCGCTGTGGAAGCGCCGGATCGGGCTGACCGCCGCCATCGCCACCGCGGCGATGGCGTCGATGGTCGCCGCCTCGCCCAGCTTCGCCGAGTCGTCCGCCGACGTGCCGCGGACGGAGCAGGAGACGATCGACGCGCTCACCGCGCTCCTGCCAGGCGACCTGGAGATCACCGAGTCCTACGGATCCGGTCTCGACGAGGGGCCCGACACCTACGCCTCCGTCACTGCGGACGACGGCTCAGGATCGGTCTCCCTCGACCTCAGCGCCTACCGCTGGGCCACCGAGGACTGGCGCGACATCGCCGGCTGCCAGGGCTGGGGCGAGCCCGAGGAGGGCTTCACCTGCGAGGACGCCACCCTGGAAGACGGTTCCATCCTCTCCCTGATCACCACCGACTACGTGGACGAGGGCGAACCCGAGGAGGGCATCGAGCCCAGCCACACCCGCGGCTGGGAGGCCTGGCTGGAGAGCCCGGGCGGCTCCGACCTGGAGCAGCCCGGTGGCCGGGCCGTCGTCCTCTCCGAGTTCCGTGACGTGACGGACGAGGCCGACCCGGGCGCGTACGTGCCGCCGGTCGACCTCGACCAGCTCGCCGAGGTCGTCCAGGCGCCCGTCTGGCAGGACGTGCTGGACGCGGCCGACGCGGAGTACGGCGGCCCCGAGGACTTCGAGGAGTCGCTGCCGAGCAGCGACATCCCGGCCGCCGAGCTCAGGGACACCTTCCGGGCGCTGGCCCCCGAGGGCCTCGAGATCGTCGACGTCGAGGGCGAGGAGACCGGCTTCGGCTCGGTCACCGTCGACGACGGTGAGGGCGCCGGCCTGGTGGACATCACCGCGTACGCCGCCGGCGAGGGTGTGGAGGGCGTCGAGGGCGTCGACTTCGCCGCCGACACCGAGTCCCTTGAGGGTGAGCTCGTCGCCGAGGACGAGCTGGCCGACGGCCCGGACTGCCAGGACACCACCCTGGAGGACGGCACCGTCGTCAGCGCCTGCAACTGGCCGGCCAGCGAGGACGACCCGCTCGCCATGAACTGGGCCGTCGTCACCTACCCCGACGGTTCGGTGCTCGACATCACGGCGTACAACGTTCCCAACTGGGACTCGGAGCCGACCCGCGCCGACGCCCCGTTCAGCGGTGAGCAGCTGGCCGAGATCGCGTCCGCCGACGAGTGGCGCGCGCTGTTCAGCTGATCGTCGCACTGATCGCATCGGTGGTGCCGCACATCTGTGCGGCACCACCGATGCGACAAACTCGGCCCCCTCGCGCGTCTGAGTAAGTGTCGGGGGCGTTCACCAGCGGACACGAGGGGGATGGATGGGACGGCGGGACGAGGATTCGTACCGACAGTTCGCCGTGAGTCGGAGCGCGGCGCTCTATCGGTCGGCCTGCCTGATGACCAGCGGGGACACACATCTGGCGGAGGATCTGGTGCAGGAGACCCTGAGCCGGATGTACACGGTGTGGCACCGGAGGAAGTGCATAGACAATCCGGACGCCTACGCCAAGACGGTCCTCGTCCGCGTCTATCTGACGCACCGCAGGCGGCGCAGCAGCGCCGAGCAGCCCGCGATGCGGCTTCCCGAGCAGCCGGCCGCCGAGGCGGGGGACTCCTCGTTGCGCGTCACGCTGTTGGGGGCGCTCGCTGAGCTTCCCCCCAAGGACCGGGCCGTGTTGGTCCTGCGGTTCTGGGAGGACCTCAGCATCGAGCAGACCGCGGAGGCGATGCGCACCAGCTCCAGCGCCGTCCGTTCCCGATCCAGCCGCGCCCTGGCGAAGCTCAGGGGCCGGTTGGGGCACGCAGGCTTCGCCGAACTCACCGCGGCCTAGGGCCGGTGGAAGGAATCCCGATGAGACACGACATGCACGAGATAAACGGGCCCGGAGAGTTCGAGCGGGAGTTCGGTGCGATGCTGCACCAGGCCGGGGGAGGCTTCCAGCCGGACAGCCAGGCGCTGGCCGAGGGCGGGTTGCGGCGCGGCAAGGTCCGGCTGTGGCGGCGCAGAGCCGCGATGGTCACGGGTGCCGCCGCGGTGGCCGCGGTCGCCGTGGCCGCGGTGCAGTTGCCGGGCGGCGGGGGCGGAGAGGTCGAGAGGTTCGACGTCGCGGACACCCCGGAGACGGAGTCCGAGCTGGTCGCCACGCTGACCGCGATGCTCCCCCAGGGCCTGGAGATCACCCATTCCTACGCCAGCACCCCGGCGCAGACCGGCGATCCCAACGTCGCGGTGACCCTCGGCGAGGGCAGGGGCGCCTTCACCCTCGATGTGTCCATGTTGCGCTGGCAGGCTGAGGACTGGCGTGCCTACGCCGGTTGTGCGGGGATCGGCAGCGGAGTCGATTCGTGCGAGGAGACCGAGCTGGAGGACGGATCGGTGCTCACCACGAGCACGACCTCGATGCACAGCGAGGACGCGGGCGATGCGGTGGAGGGCGGCGAGCCGGGCTCACAGCGAGACGAGTCCGACGCCACCGGGGAAACGCTCGATCCCGAGGAGGAGCTGCTGTTCGAGGAGTTCGACTACCGCTCCTGGGAGGTGATGCTCGAGTCCTCGACGAGTTGGGGCCCCGGCGTCGGAGGGCTGCGGCAAATCTACGTCTCGCTGAGCTCGACCGGCGATGGCGCCGTCGATCCCGGCGCTGAGCCCCCGCTCGCCGAGGACCAGCTGGTGGAGATCGCCCAGGCGCCGGTGTGGCAGCAGTTGCTGGCCGCTGCGGACGCCGAGCACGGCGCTCCCGAGGAGTCGGTCGAGGGCGACGTCATGAGCAGCGAGGTGCCAGGCGAGGAGCTGTGGTCCATCTTCCGTGAGCTGGCCCCGGGCGGTGTGGAGATCCTCGAGAGCGAGGGCGAGTTCCCGGGCAGCGCCTCGTTCGAGATCCGCGAGGGGGAGGCGTCCGCGAGGGTGGACATCTCCGCCTGGGACGAGGGCTTCGGCCTCGACTCGGGGCCGAGCGGCGATCCCGACTGCGAGGTCGCCAACACCCTCGAGGACGGCTCCCTCATCTACATCTGCGAGGCCGAGGAGGCCCGCGATCTCTTCGCGGACGTGTACTACCCCAACGGCGCCTCGATCGACTTCACGGTCATCGACGAGGGCTCCGAAGGGCCTCTGACAGCAGACGAGTTGGCCGAGATCGCCAGCAACGAGCAGTGGCAGGCCCTGTTCGACTGACCGCCGGGCCCCTGCCTGATCGGCTCCCTCCGCCCGCTTCTCCCCCTAGTGCGGTGGGCGGAGGGAGCACCCGCCGGGGTGGTGGTGCATGATGTGCCTGCGTGCGATTCCGCATACCGGTATACGGAAAGGCATCCGACATGACCCGCTCCTCCCGGCGTCTCGCGACCGCGCTCCTCTGCCTCGGGCTCGCACTGACGGCGTGTGGCTCCGACTCCGAAGACGACGGCGCCGGTTCCGGTGCCGAGGAGGAGACCACGGCGCCCGAGTCGGCCGGCGAGGCCACCGAGCAGTCCGGGGGCGGCGACGAGCCGGCGGAGGGGCCGGCCGGGCCCGCCGCGGTCGAGGCGTCCGACGCCACCGCCGCCACGATCCAGACCAGCGAGGGCGACATCGCGGTCACGCTCTTCCCCGAGCAGGCACCGCTGACGGTGACCAACTTCGTCGGCCTGGCCGATGGCTCACTGGAGTGGACCGGTCAGCAGGATGGCGAGCCGCTGTACGACGGCACGATCTTCCACCGGGTCATCGACGAGTTCATGATCCAGGGCGGCGACCCCGACGGCACGGGCGCCGGCGGTCCCGGCTACCAGTTCGAGGACGAGATCGACCCCGAGCTGACCTTCGCCGAGCCCTACATGCTGGCCATGGCCAACGCCGGTCCTGGCACCAACGGTTCGCAGTTCTTCATCACCGTCGCCCCGACCGACTGGCTGAACGGCATGCACACCATCTTCGGCGAGGTCGCCGACGAGGAGAGCCGGGCCGTGGTAGACGCCATCGTCGCAGGCGAGACCGACGCGCAGGACCGCCCGGTGGACGAGATCGTCATCGAGTCGATCAGCGTCGGCTAGCGTCCGCGCCGGCCTCCCCGGGCACCGCCGCCTGCTCCACCACGCCCTCCGCCCCGCCACGGATCCGCACGATCCGCGCCATGTGCTCCTTGCCCCAGGCACCGAGCGGGCGGAGGGCGTCGTTCAGGGACGCGCCGAACCCGGTGAGCGAGTACTCCACGCGCGGCGGCACCTCACGGTAGACCTCGCGGTGCACGATCTCGTCGGCCTCGAGCTCCCGCAGCTGCTGGATCAGCACCTTCTCGCTCACCCCCGGCAGCTCCCGGCGCAGCTCGCCGAACCGGAGGGTCCGGTCGTGCAGCGCCCACAGGATCAGCACCTTCCACTTGCCCCCGACGACGTCGATGGCCGCGTCGATGCCGCACTCGTAGGGGCCCTTCGGCATGCCCATCCCCCGGTCCTCCGTCCCTTTACTGACCTCGGGGTCAGTACGCACTTATTTGTAGGTACTTGCCGATCGTAAAGCGCTGCAGAAGTCTGGATCCCGGCGCGGGCCCGCGTTCACCCCTGATGACAGCTCGAACAGGAGAGAAGAACGCGATGAGTGTGCGCAGTTCCGCCGACGCCCGGCCCGCCCGGCCCGACGCCCCGCCCGGAGCGGTGACCGTGCTCGGCCTCGGTGCCATGGGCACCGCCCTGGCCAGGACACTGCTGGCCGCCGGCCACCAGGTGACCGTCTGGAACCGGACCGGGACCCGAGCCGAGGCGCTGGCCACCGAGGGCGCCACGGTCGCCGACACCCCGGCCGCGGCGATCGCCGCCAGCCCGCTGGCGATCGTCTGCGTGCTCGACTACACCGCCGTGCGCGAGACCCTGGAGCCGGCCGCCACCACCCTCGCCGGCCGGCTGCTGGTCAACCTCACCAACGGCACCCCCGCCCAGGCCCGCGAGACCGCGGCCTGGGCCGCCGAGCACGGCGTCGACTACCTCGACGGCGGCATCATGGCCATCCCACCGATGATCGGCCACCCCGGCGCCACCCTGCTCTACAGCGGCTCCCGGGCCGCCTTCGACGCCCACGAGAAGACCCTGGAGCGGCTCGGCGTCGCCGCCTTCCTCAGCGACGACCCCGGCACCGCGCCGCTGTACGACATCGCCCTGCTCAGCGCGATGTACGGGCTGTTCGGCGGCGCGCTGCACGCCCTCGCCATGGTCCACCCAGGGGAGGGCAGGGCCACCGAGTTCACCAGCACCCTGCTGCTGCCCTGGCTCCAGGCGATGATGGCCTCGGTCCCGGAGTTCGCCCGCCAGCTGGACTCCGGCGAGTTCGGCACCCGTGCCGCCAACTCCAACCTGGCCATGCAGGCCGCCGCCTACGGGAACCTGCTCGACGCCAGCGCCGCCGAGGGCGTCGATCCGCTCCTGGTCCGCCCGATGGGAGAGCTGCTCCACCGGGCGGTCGCGGCGGGCGACGGCAACCGGGACGTCCCCGCGCTCGCCACCCTGCTCCGCACCGATACCCGCACCGACACCCGCACCGAAGCCCGCACCGAAGACCGCTGAACAGGCCGGCGGCCGGGGGCCCGAAGGCCGCCCGGCCGCCAACCGTCACATGAGCACCGCGCGTCACACGGGCTGCGGGCCCATCAGCCGGACCAGCAGGTCGTCCAGGCTGATCAGACCGGTCACCCGGCCGTCCGCACCCCGGACCACCGCGAGCGAGGCCCGCCGCTGCCGCAGCTGCTCCACGGCGAACGCCACCGTGTCCTCGGCCGTCAGGTCAGGCACCGGTCGCGCCAGCTCCCTGGCGGTGACCCGCTTGCCGCTCGCCCGCGCCACAATGGCGTCACGGGCGTGGACCGAGCCCACCACCCGCTGCCCGTCGCGCACCAGCAGCCGCGTGTGGTCGCTGGCCGAGGCGGCGGCCAGGATGGCCTCCGCGCTCGCGTCCGCCGAGATCTCGGCGATCCGCGCGGCCGGCACCTGGATGGCGCCCACCGGCGACTGCGGCTCGGTCAGCGAGCGGGTGATCAGCCCCGAGTCGGTCTCGCTGATCAACCCGAGCCGCTGCGACTCGGTCACCAGGTGCGTCAGCTGCTCCCGGTCGTGCACCGAGGTGAGCTCCTCACGAGGGGTGACCTTGCACATCCGCACCAGGCTGTTGCTCACCTGGTTCAGCGCCCAGATCAGCGGCCTGACCACCCGCACCATGGCGCGGAAGACCGGCGCGAGCAGCATCGCCGAGCGCTCCGGGTGCGAGATCGCCCACGACTTGGGCGCCATCTCGCCGATCACCATGTGGAGGAAGACCACCACGATCATCGCCAGGACGAACGCGACACCGTAGGACAGCCCGGCGGGCAGCCCCACCGACTCGAGCAGCGGCTCTATCTCGTGCGAGACCGCCGGCTTCGAGATGGAGCCGAGCAGCAGGGTGCACACCGTGATGCCCAGCTGCGAGCCCGCCAACATCAGCGACAGCTCGTGCATGCCGGCCATGGCGGCCTTCGCACCCCGCTGGCCGTCGGCCAGCGCCTGCTCCATCCGGTGTCGTTTGGCCGCCACGAGCGCGAACTCGGCGGCCACGAAGAAGCCACTGAAGAACAGCAGCACCACGGTCACGGCGAGCGCCGTCATGGGGCTCACGAGTGCAGCCCCTCACGCTCGCGCACCGCGGACAGCTCCGCCGCGGGCAGCAGCGCGAGCCGTATCCGGTCGGGCACCCGACGGTCGAGCGACAGCACCTCGAGCTCGGCACGGCCGCCCTGCGCCAGGTCGACCACGATCCGGTCGCCGACCGCGGGGAAGCCCCCCGACCTGTCGATCACCAGACCCGCCACCGTCTCGAAGGACTCGTCCTCCGGCAGCTCGATCCCGGTCGCGACCGAGACCTCGTCCACCCGGCGGCTCGCGTCGACCAGCCAGCTCTCGCCGTCGGCGACGGCCAGCTCCTCGACCAGGTCGCTCTCGTCGGCGATCTCGCCGACCAGCTCCTCCGCGATGTCCTCCAGCGTGACGATGCCGGCGAGGCCGCCGTACTCGTCGAGCACGCAGGCGAACTCCTCGCCCGCGGCCTGCATCTGCTCCACGGCGCCCGGCAGCGGCAGCGTGTCGGGCAGCAGCAGCGCCCGCCGCGCCAGCGAGCCGGCCGTGAGCTTGGCCGCCCGCTCCGGGCTGATCCGCATCAGCTCGCGCACGCCTATGACGCCCACGATGTCGTCGATCCGGTCGCCGATCACCAGGTAGTGGGAGTGACCGTGCTCACGGATCAGCTCGACCGCGGCCGAGGCGGGCGCCGAGGCCCGCACCGTGTTCACGTCGACCCGGGGGACCATGACCTCGTCCAACGTGCGGTCGGAGAACTCCAGCGCGTGGTCGAGCAGCACCGCCGTGTCACTGGTCAGCTCCCCGTGCTCCCGCGACTCCTCGATCAGGTGGCCGAGCTCCTCGAGCGTGGCACCGTGGTGCAGCTCCTCGACGGGCTCGATGCCGATCCTGCGCAGGAGCCGGTTGGCCGAGGCGTCGAAGATGCGGATCACCGGGCCGGCCACCCGCAGGTAGACCAGCGTCGAGGAGGACAGCGTCTTGGCCAGCTGCTCGGGGATCGCCAGGGCCATGTTCTTCGGAGCCAGCTCGCCCAGCACCATCTGGATGCCGGTGGCGAGCAGGAACGCGACGACCAGGGCGATGCCGGACACCGCGGCGTCCGGGAGGCCGACGGCGCTCAACGCCGGGTCGATCAGGGTCGCGATCGAGGGCTCCGCCAGGAAACCCACCACCAGGCCGGTGACGGTGATGCCGAGCTGGGCGCCCGACAGCATGAACGAGAGCCGCTCCTGGACCTTCATGGCCCGGGCGGCGCGCTTGTCACCGGCGGCCGCGTCACGGCCGAGGGACAGCCTGTCGGCCGCCACGAAGGCGAATTCCTGGGCGACGAAATAGCCAGTGCCGGCCGTCAGAACGAGGACGGCGACGAGCCCTAGCAATGCGGCACTCATCTAACACCACCTCGCCGTGTGCCGCGGCAAGCCATGTGCCGGCGAGGTGGTCCGGGACTATGCCCGTCAGGGTCCGTCGATTGGGCGGACACGAGCTCTCCTTCCAGAGATTTTGACTCACTCAACGCGTCACAGCGCGCCCGTGTTCCCCAGGCTGTACCCGAAATCGCCCTCTTGACACCTTCACCTGCCGTTTCCGACCGCGACGCCCGTCACGCCACGCCCGTCACCCGCGCAGGGCCGCCATCCACGCCTCGACCTCGTCCGCCCGGCGCGGCAGCCCGGCGGAGAGATTGCGGTTGCCGTCCTCGGTGACCAGGATGTCGTCCTCGATCCGCACCCCGATGCCCCGGTACTCCTCGGGCACCGTCAGGTCGTCGGTCTGGAAGTAGAGGCCCGGCTCCACGGTCAGGCACATGCCGGGCTCCAGCGTGCCCTCGACATAGGTCTCCCGGCGCGCGGCCGCGCAGTCGTGCACGTCCATGCCGAGCATGTGGCCGGTGTTGTGCAGCGTCCACCGGCGCTGCAGGCCCAGCTCGAGCACCCGCTCGACCGGCCCCTCGAGCAGGCCCCACTCCACCAGCCGCTCGGTCAGCACCCGCTGCGCCGCCTCGTGGAAGTCGCGGTACTTCGCGCCCGGCCGCACCGCCGCGATCCCCGCCTCCTGGGCGTCGTACACCGCGTCGTAGATCCGCCGCTGGAGCTCGTCGAACCGGCCGTTGATCGGCAGCGTGCGGGTGATGTCGGCCGTGTAGAGCTCGGTGCCCTCCACGCCGGCGTCGAGCAGCAGCAGCTCGCCGGCGCGCACCGGGCCGTCGTTGCGCACCCAGTGCAGCGTGGTGGCGTGCGGGCCGGCCGCGCAGATCGAGCCGTAGCCGATGTCGTTGCCCTCGACGCGGGCGCGCAGGAAGAAGGTGCCCTCGATGTAGCGCTCCGAGGTGGCCTCGGCCCGGTCGAGCACCCGCACGACGTCCTCGAAGCCGCGCGCCGTCGACTCGCAGGCGCGGGTCAGCTCGGCGATCTCGAACTCGTCCTTGACCAGCCGCATCTCGGAGAGGAAGACCCGGAGCTCCTCGTCCCGCTCGGCGGTGACCTTGTCCGTCAGCGCCGCCTCGACCACCGCGTCGTGCCCGCGGACGACGCGGACCTGGCCGGTCGCCTCCGTCAGCAGCTCGGGCACGGTGCGCACGTCATCGACCGGCAGCCCGTAGCGCTGGGCGGCCTCCGCGAGGCTGTCCCGGCGGCCGACCCACAGCTCGCCCTGGCCGCTCAGCCAGAACTCGCCGTTCTCCCGGCTTGAGCGGGGCAGCAGATAGAGCGTGGCCCGGTGCCCGGTCGGGCCATCCGGCTCCAGGACCAGCACGCCGTTCTCGGTCTGGTTGCCGGTGAGGTAGGCGTACTCGACGGCGGCCCGGAACGGGTAGTCGGTGTCGTTCGACCTGGTCTTGAGCCGGCCGGCGGGGATCACCAGGCGCTCGCCCGGGAAGCGCTCCGACAGCGCGGCGCGGCGGCGCGCGGTGTGCTCGGCCTGCGGGACGGGCGCCAGGTCGCGGCGCTCGGTGTCGGCCCAGCCCTGCTTCATGTTCTCGGCGAGCTCGTCCGACACCTTCGGGGCGACGCTGTTCTTGCGCTGCTTGAACCGCTGGGCCGCGGTCTCGGTACCGGCCTCGGCCTCGACCTCGACCTCCGTCGACCGCTCCTCGCCCCGCTCGTCCTCGGCCACGTCGCGCCCTCCTCGCTTGTTGGCCTTCCATCGTATGTGCGGGTACCTGGCGGGCGACAGATCGGCGGCGCCCGCGTGATCGACACCTCGTCGCCCGGCCGTCCCTCCCCTCGACTCGACGGAGTCCCCTCAGCAGAAGTGGGCCGCGAGCAGGATGACGTCCTCGCTGTGCTCGGCGGCGCCAGGCCCGTCGAGGTCCGGCAGCACGGTCGCGAGCAGATGGTCGAGGAGCGCCTCCGGGTCGGCGCGGGCGGCGGGGGAGGCGGCCTCGGCGGCGGCCTGGAGGCGGGCGAACGCGCGGTCCATCGGCTCGCCCGTGCGCAGCAGCAGCCCGTCGCTGTAGAGCAGGACCGTTTCTCCCTCGGCGAGCTCGACCCGCACGCTCGGGGCCTCCCAGCAGGCGAGCATGTTGAGCGGCGCGGAGAGGCCGGTCTCGGCGAAGTCGACCCGCTCCCGGCCGACGACCAGCGGCGGCGGGTGGCCGGCCGAGGCCAGGGTGACGCGGCGCAGCGCCGGCTCCGCGTAGCCGAACAGGGCGGTGGCCGACCTGCCGGGCTCGGTCAGCCGCAGCAGCAGTTCGAGGTCGGAGAGCACCGCCACCGGGTCCTCGCCCTCCATCACGGCGTAGGCCCGCAGCCCCGCGCGCAGCCGCCCCATCGCCGCCAGCGCGGCCGGGCCCGCGCCCGTGGTGCCGCCGACGGCGAGGCCGAGGGCGGCGTCCGGCAGCAGCAGCGCGTCGTAGAAGTCCCCGCCGCCGCGCGGCCCGGCCCGGTGCCTGACCGCGAGCCGGACGCCGGCCGCCGGTGGCAGGAGGGACGGCAGCAGCCCCTCGTGGACGGCGGCGACGGCGGCGCGGGCGCGGGAGAGTTCGAGGCGGTTGGCGATGTGCTGGCCGGCCTGGCGCAGATAGAGCGCGAGCAGGTGGCGCTGCCTGGCGTCCGGCTGCCGGGGCTCGTCGTAGAGCCAGACGGCGGCGCCGAGGCCGCCCGGGGCCTCGGCGCTCAGCGGGACGGCGTAGCTGGCGGCGAAGCCGAGCCGGGCGGCGACCTCGCGGTGGCGCGGGTCGAGGCGGTCCTCGCGGGCGATGTCGCCGTGCACCGCCTCGGCGGGCTCGCCCTCGGCGCCGGGCAGCGGCGCGTCGAGCCCGCGGGGCACCGTCTCCAACTGGCCGAGGTCGGCCCGGCCGAGGCCGAGGCCGGCCAGCCGGCTGGGGCCGAGCCCGTCGGTCGGCGCGAGCGAGATCAGCCCGCGCCTGGCGCCCACCAGGCCGGCGCCGGCGCGCAGCGTCTCGTGCAGGGCGTCGTTCAGGGTGCGGGTGCGGCCGAGACGCTCGGTGAGCTCGTGCAGGATGGTGAGGTCGGAGATCCAGGAGGCCACCCGGTCCTGCACCGGGGCCCCCGGCCCCCCGGGCCCACGACCCTGGCGCGCCCCCCGCGCGGCGCCGCCCCCGGGCGCCGGAGTCTCTGACAGTGCGGATCGCGCCGGGTGGATTCCGGCCACTTTTGGCGGGGGTGAGCTGGTCATGTGCGTCGCGAACCCCCAGATATGTGTGTCGCTATGGGACTTTTCCACCGGGTGGAGTACGGCAGCCGCGATGTCCAGTATCGTCCTGCCGTGATGGATGATGCCCAGGTAGCGGGCGCGTTCCGGCGCCGACAGGCCGGGCCGGGGCGAGTTTGGCGGAAAAGGAACGCCAGTGGGGGCGATGCGCGATCGACTGGGCCTTCCGGGCGGCGGATCGAGCCGGGCGGGCTGGGTACATATCGGAACGGATCGATGAGCTCTGGCGTCCTACCCGGTATGGGCGGCCAGGCTCTCCCTCGCCCCGCCGCTCCGCGCCAGCGCGACCCGCTACACACGGTGATCTAAGTTCCACGTGGTGTAACTGAACCCGCGAAGGAAAGGAACGAGCGCCGATGCGCGAGATCCTCGGAGAGCGACGCACGAACGGAAAAGGCGACGGCGGCGGCAGTGACGGCGGTGTTCAGCGGCGGAGCCTGCCGCTGCGCGGCGCCGCCCTGGCCTTCGCGCGGCGGTGGGGGTGGCCCGTGGTGCCCGGCGCCGAGGCGCTCGACGACGGCGGCTGTGCCTGCCGGCGCCCCGACTGCCCGGTGCCGGGGGCGCATCCCGCCGACCCCGACCTGCTGGCCGCCACCACGGACGCCCAGATGGTCGGCTGGTGGTGGGAGACCCGGCCCAACGCCCCGATCCTGCTGGCCACCGGCGGCCGCGCGCCCTGCGCCGTGAGCCTCCCCGCGGTGGCCGGCGCCTGGGCGGAGCGTGAGCTGAGCCGCCGGAGGGAGCTCGGCCTGGGGCCGGTGATCGCCACGCCCACCCGCTGGCTGCTGCTGGTGGCGCCCTACGAACTGCCGGAACTCGGCGAGGAACTGGCGGCCAGGGAGCGGGTGCCCAGCTCGCTCCGGTTCCACGGCCCGGGCGGCTGCCTGCCGCTGCCGCCCTCGGCGACCGGCGCCGGCCCGGTGAGCTGGGTGCGGGAGCCACAGCGGTGTCGGACCGGGGGACGGGGCCGGGTGGCGCTGCCACGGATCGAGGGGCTGCTCGACGTCCTGGTGGAGGCCGGGCTCAACGCGCCCGACCGGGACGGGCGGCTCTCGTACTGAGGTCCTGGCCCGGCCGCACCAAGGGCCGAGGCCGAGGGCCGGGGTCGAGGGCCGGGGTCGAGCACGGGGCGTCCCGGAACATGGACGGACCCGGTCGCTGGCGACGGGGGATGCACCAGCGACCGGGCCCACATCAGACCGTAACAACTCATCGGGGATTCGCAAATCCCACGCGGCCGCACAATGGCCGAACACCCAGTATTTACTGGCAGTTGTGACTGGAATCACTACGGTCGGCCGGGCGTCGGGGATTCTTCACACCGTCAGCTCGGCCTAGTTCAGGGTGATCTGACGATTCGTGAGCCCGCTGCGCGCGCTCCGCTCCTCGGCCGTCAGCGGGGCCTCGGCGGCGAGCGCCTCGGCCAGCCGCTCGCCGAACGCGGCGGCCGGCTTCTCGCACTCCTCGGCACCCATCGCGCTCGGCAGGTCCCAGACCGGCACGGTGAGGCCGTGCGCCCGGAAGGACCCCACCAGGCGCGTGCCCTCGCCGAGCGAGGAGGCTCCGGCCGCGTGCAGCCTGGCCAGGCCGTCGAGCAGGGTTTCCTCGGCGTGCGGCATCACCCAGCGCAGGTGGTTCTTCTCCGGCGTCTCGCACCAGTAGGCCGCCGTGACGCCGGAGAGCCTGGCCGTCGGGGTGGCCGCCGCGTTGGCGCGCTCCAGGGACGCGGTGACCTCGCTGGTCGCCTGGCTCGCGTCGTCCAGCCAGAACTCGAAGCCCTCGTGCACCTCGGGCACGAACGGCGCCTCGGGGTCGAGCAGATCCTGCAGCCGCGCCCCCGCCACGTCGGGCCGGCTGGCCGGCACCGGCGCGCCGGGCGCCGAGGTCAGCGCCCTCGCCAGCACGTCGGCCAGGTCCCTGCTGAGGTCGCCGGTGGCCGTGTCGTTCTGCACGGCGAAGAGCACCGCGCCGTCGGAGCGGCGCAGCGCGGGCCACGCCATCGGCAGGACCGTGGCCAGGGTGAGCGAGGGCACGTCCGCCGGCAGCCCTTCGCGCAGCGTCAACGGGACGGTGGCGGCGGGCACCAGCTCGCGCAGCGCGACCCAGTCGCACTCACCCGGCAGCCCCTCGAACGGGCGGCGGACCAGCTCGGTGGCCGCCTGGGCGGCGGCGCGGCCGTGGCACGCCTTGTAGCGGCGGCCCGAGCCGCAGGGACAGGGCTCGCGGGCGCCGACGACGGGAACCTCCCCGGCGACGACCTGCGGTTGCGGCTGGCTTCGGGGACGGCGCTTCTTGGCCATGGCGTGCGGGTCTCCTGCGTGCGTGCTGCTGACGGTTTGCCGCAGGAGCCTAGTTGTTCCGCGCCGCTTCGGCGCGGCGGCCGCTCAGATCGGGCTGAGCACCGCCCAGACGGTGACCGAACCGGCCGGCTCGCCGTCCCTGACGCCCCAGGTGCGGCAGAGCGAGGTGATGATCGTGAGCCCCCGACCGCCGCGCGCCGTGACGGACGGCACCCCGGCTCTCGGCCTGGTCGGACCGCCGCCGTCGGTGACGGCGATGGTGACCACGCCCTCGTCGTCGCGACTCCAGCTCGCCTCGACCTGCTGGCCGCCGGCCAGCGGTCTCGCGTGCCGACAGGAGTTGCTGAGCAACTCCGAGAGAATCAGCACCGCGTCGTCGACCACCGAGTCCGACGTGCCACTGTCGCGCAGTTCACGCCGCAGCCGCCGCCGAGCTGTCGCCACCCCCGACGGGCCGTGGGGCACCGACATGGAAGACGACTTCGGCATTTGCTGTGTGACCATCAAAGCCACCCCCGAGACCTCCTTTGCCCCACGCCATGGGATTGGTGCCCTCGGGGTGCCGAGCGGAAACCGCTGATGTCACATCTGGTGACGCAGTCGTAATGATCGACACGAAGCGGGTGCGCCGTTGCACGCCCGGTAAATACGGTCTTTATCGAACCAGAAGGGGGCGGCGACGGCCCGGTTGCCCGTCAGCCGAGGCCGGCGAGCTGATCACGCACCGTGCGCGGCCGGTTGGTGATGATCGCGTCCACGCCGAGCCGCGCGCACAGCTCGACGTCGGCCGGCTCGTCCACCGTCCACACGAACACCCGGTGCCCGGCGCGGTGCGCCCGCTCCACATACCCCGGGTCGCGGCGCAGCACGCGGATGCCGGGCCCCGCGATCCGGTTGCCGGGCGGCAGCCGGCCGCCGCGGTGCCTCGGCAGCAGGAACTGCATCAGATAGACCGTGGGCAGCTCGGGCGCGTGCTGCCGGACGCGGCGCAGCGAGCGCGCCGAGAAGCTCATGACGTGCACCGGGCCGGGTACCGGATGCCGCTCCAGCAGCGCGAGCAGCCGCTCCTCCACCTGCCCGGCCCACCGGGTCGGGTGCTTGGTCTCGATCGCCAGGCCCACCGGTCGGTCCGCCTCGCCGACCAGGTGGAGCAGCCGCTCCAGGGTCAGCACCGTGGTGCGCTCGGGGTCGACGGCGTCCGGCGACTCGGCGCCCGACGGACCCTTCCAGGAGCCGAAGTCCAGCTCGGCGAGCTGGGCGAGCTCCAGGGCGGAGACCGCGCCCCGCCCGTTGGAGGTGCGGTCGACGCGGCGGTCGTGCACGCAGACCAGGTGACCGTCCGCGGTGAGCCGCACGTCGCACTCCAGCGCGTCGGCGCCGTCCTCGATGGCCCTGCGGTACGCGGCCAGGCTGTGCTCCGGCGCGTCCTCGGACGCCCCGCGGTGCGCGATGACCAGGGGGCGGGGGCGGTCGGCAGTCACCGCGCCATCGTGCCACGGCGCCCGCCGGCCGCGGGCTCCGCGGGGTTTATCCCGGCCTGACGGAGGATGGGAAAGACTGCCACCACACCACGTGACGTCGGACCTTTGTGTCGTGTCCCTGAGGAGAATGCCGTGAGCACCGAGAACGAGCGCGCCGGCGGACCGGACGAGCCGCCGGCCGGTGCGCCGGAGGCGGGCGGCCAGGCGGCCCCCGCTTCGCAGTCGTCAGCTCCGCAAGGCCCCACCCCCCAGCCGCCCTCGGCGCCACCGCCCTCGCCGCCGGCGCCGCCGGTCACCCAACAACTCCCGGCGGTGCCGCCGGCCCCGCCGCCGGCGGCGGCCGTGCCCCCGCCCGCGCACACCGGCACGGCTCCGACCCTCTCCCACCCCTCTCCCACCCCTCCCACTCCGCCGATCTCCCCCACGGCCGAGCACACCGCCCAGTTCCAGCCCCAGCCGCCGGCCGCCGCCTTCGCGGCCCCGGCGCCAGCCCCGGGCCAGCCGGGCGACCCCTACTCCTCCCCCTCCTCGTGGGCCGCCTTCCCGCCCCCGCCCCCACCCAAGAAGCGCCGCAGCGGGCTGCTGGTCGCCATCGCGGCGGCCACCCTGATCGCCGGCGGCGTGGGCGGCGGCGTCGGCTATCTCGTCGCCGACGGCGACGGGGAGCCGGCCTCGGTCGCCTCCGACCTGGGCAGCGAGTCGGTGGCCAGGCCTCCGGACTCGGTCGCCGGGATAGCGGACGCGGCCCTGCCGAGCGTCGTCACCATCGAGGCGGGCAACGGCGCGGAGGGCAGCACCGGCACCGGCTTCGTCTACGACGAGCAGGGCCACATCATGACCAACAACCACGTGGTGGCCAGCGCGGCCAACGGCGGCAACCTCACCGTCACCTTCTCCGACGGCGAGAACTACGAGGCCGAGGTCGTCGGCCGCGCCGAGGGCTACGACGTGGCGGTGATCCGCATCACCGACCTGGAGGGCCGCGACCTGGCGCCGCTGCCCATGGGCGACTCCGACCAGGTCGCCGTCGGCGACGCCACCATCGCCATCGGCGCCCCTTTCGGCCTCTCCGGCACGGTCACCACCGGCATCATCAGCGCCATGGACCGCCCGGTCGCTTCCAGCGACGGCCAGGGCGGCAGCGCCTCCTACATGAACGCGCTGCAGACCGACGCCTCCATCAACCCGGGCAACTCCGGCGGCCCCCTGCTCGACGGGGAGGGCGCCGTCATCGGGGTCAACTCCGCGATCCAGTCCACCGCGAGCATGGGCGGCGAGGCGGGCAGCATCGGCCTCGGCTTCGCCATCCCGATCAACCAGGCCGAGCGCGTCGCCCAGGACCTGATCGACGGCGGCGAGCCGATCTACCCGATCATCGGCGCCTCGGTGGAGTCCGGCGGCCAGGTCACCAACGGCGCGCAGATCGTCGAGTCCACCAACGACGGCAGCGACCCGGTCGTCGCCGGCGGCCCGGCCGCCGAGGCCGGCCTCCAGGCGGGCGACGTGATCACCCGCTTCGGCGACCGCGTGATCGACAGCGGCCCCACCCTGATCAGCCAGATCTGGACCTACCAACCGGGCGACTCCGTCGACATCACCTACCAGCGCGACGGCCAGGAGCGCACCACCACCCTGGTCTTGGGCGAACGCGTCGGAGACCAGTAGCCCACAGCCGCTACGCTGTCCGGGTGCGCCGCCAGCCGGCGCACCCAGGAGGCGTGCCCGAGCGGCCGAAGGGAACGGTCTTGAAAACCGTCGTGAGGTAACCCCTCACCGTGGGTTCAAATCCCACCGCCTCCGCCGCGACAGCCCCGCGAACGGCCCCCGATCAGCACGAACGGTCGGGGGCCATCGCCATGCCCGCTCCCCGCCGGCGACCGTGACTCCCCGCCGCTCCCCGCCCGATGGGGCACGCTATCGCCTGGGCCGTTGGCCCGTCGTGGCCGGTAAGCGTCGGTCCACCGGAGGCTGCCTGCCCCGGTCGCGGTAGTGGCCGGCATTGGCGGGTGAAGCAATCCCGTATGAGCTTCTGGGCAGAGATCGCCACGCAGTCGCTGGGCGCGCTGGCGGGTACCTTGGTCGGTGGTGCGATCACCGTGTTGGTGGCGCGGTGGCAGACGAACAGATCGATCACGGCTCAGGCAGCTTTGGCGACTGCCGAGCATGCGGCTAGCCTGCGGCTCGACCAGGTGAGTCAGGACCGTGCCAGGTCGACGGACGGAGCCCGTTCGCTTCTGGAGCGGTTAGCGGATCTGTACGCCTGGCTGCCGTCACTCCCTGACGTCTCCGCTGAAACGCCCCACCTGAGCCGCCATGCGCGCGATCAATGCCGCCACGCCATGGAATCTGTCCGGCGCGGGATGGTCACCGATCTCTACGCGATCAGCGATCACACAGCCCGTGAGCGCTACCGCGAACTCGTGCGTCTCGCCTACGACGTCGGGTGGCGAGAGGTGGGCGCAGAGAACCGCGAGCGACAAATTCGCGCCGCCAAGCACTACCTTCGCTACGTCCAGCACTCACTCGAAGCACTCATCGACGAAAGCCCACGTACAGGCATAACCCGTACGGTGCGGCAGATCAACCCTGGCTACCCGGCCCGGAGCCAGGGAGGGCAGTCCCTGCGGGTGCCGACTGCCAGCGTGGGTCGGCCTCGCACGGCTCAGGGACGGCCCAAGGGCGATCACTCGTCGGCTGTCAGCCACTCATCAAACCGGACCTTGAACCGGCGGTTGTGGGCGTGCCAGAAGACGTCACCCCTGAGGAAGGCACCAAGGAGGTAGGCGCACTCCGTACCACTCGGATGCGATCTTTCCCCAGCGCCTGTGACAGCACGAGGATGCGCACCGGCTGACGCCCTTCACTATCCCCATCATGGTGCGGGAGGACCTCCTAAGCCTGAGGCAACGCTTAGGACATCGCTTAGCTACATTATGCGGCTAGTGTTCTGAGTCGTTAATTCGTGTGCAGTATGCGGCGAGGGTGTCGAGGATGTCGTCGGCGGTCTTCGTCCAGACGAACGGCCTGGGTTCTTGTTCCATTCGTTGATCCAGCCGCGGATGTCTCGTTCGAGTTCGACGACGCTGCGGTGGGCCGAGCGGCGGAGTTTGCGGCAGGTCAACTCGGCGAACCAGCGCTCGACGAGGTTGAGCCAGGATGCGGAGGTGGGGGTGAAGTGCGGGTGGAAGCGCGGGTGGCGCAGCAGCCACTTCTTGACTGGCTCGGTCTTGTGGGTGGCGTAGTTGTCCAGGACCAGGTGGAGTTCGAGGCCCTTGGGGACGGCGGCGTCGATGACCTTCAGGAAACGCAGGAACTCCTGGTGGCGGTGGCGGCGGTAGTGCTGGGCTATGACCGAGCCCGAGACGATGTCCAGGGCCGCGAACAGGCTGGTCGTGCCGTGCCGGACATAGTCGTGTGTCATCCTCGCCGGCGTGGTCGGCGCCATCGGTAGGACCGGCTGGCACCGGTCCAGTGCCTGGATCTGCGACTTCTCGTTCACCGCCAGGACCAGGGCGTTCTCCGGCGGCGACAGGTAGACGCCCACCACGTCGCGGACCTTGCTCACGAACCGCGGGTCGGTCGACAGCTTCCACGTCTCCACGATGTGCGGCTTGAGGCCGAACGCCCGCCAGATCCGCGAGACGGCCGACTGCGACATCCCCGAAGCCTGGGCCATCGAACGCGTCGACCAGTGCGAATCACCTGTCGGCGGCGTCTGGCCGAGCGTCCTGGCGACCAGGGCCTCGACCTGCTCGTCCGTGATCTTCCGGGGCGCCCCCGACCGCGGTCGGTCCACCAGGCCCTCCAGCCGGTCCGCGACGAACCGGGACCGCCACTTGCGCACCGTCTCCCGCGAGACACCCAGATCATCCGCGACCCGCGCGTTCGGCACACCCTCCGCACACGCCAGCACGATCCTCGACCGCAGCACGAGCGACTGAGAGGCGGTCCGCTTGCGCAACCAGCCCCGCAGCACCCGGCATTCGTGATCGGACAACTCCAACAGCAACGGCTTCGGACCAGGCACCCGCCTACCCTACAACCGCAAGCGAACTAGCGACTCAGGACACTAGCGTGTCGATTACACCTTGTAAGATTCGTTATCGAGATAGGTGTTCCATGTCGCGACGAAATGCGCGGCGAAGTCGCTGACATCAGTCACGTACGACTCGATGTTTGGAACTGATCTCCCAGCCTGCTGGAAAATCTCATGGTATGGGAGATTTCCATGCGCCAGATCGTTACGCGCCAGCGCCAGCTTCTGGAGTGCACCAGGCCAGCGCGGATTCGCAAATGGAGAGCCAGGCAGCTGATATATCTGCCATAGGCGGAAAAAGTGTTCCGGCTTAAGGGTCTTCCCGTCGAGTGGCGGCTGCGGGTGGCTCTTTTCGATAGGAAAATTCGCAACCTCGACATTGGCGTCTAGTGTAGTAGTAAATGAACGCCGCTCCCACATCTTCGAATGATCCTGAAGCGTGCGCAGACTCTCGAATGCGGAATGTGCTACAACCTGCCTGACGCTAGGAATCAGAGTCATAGTCCGGATTCCAGCCGAATTAAGTTCTTCGTGCGTGCGTTGCAGACATGTCTTCACCAATGATTCAAGCTCAGCTATGGTACAAATGATGGCCAAGGCGCGGGCGTCTCTACTCGCAGACGTCCAGCCGGCGGTGTCCGTCTTATTGGTCTGCGTGAACGCGAGGAATACCTTCAGCTCTCCTGTTCGCTTCAGTAGCCGCGCAAGATGGTCGACATTCTCTCGCCTCAGAGTGTCATGCTTGCCCACTGAAGATTTCCTTCGCCCGCGTCAACCTGCGATCGAGCATTCTTCGACTATTGCTGCCGCCTCCGCTGGAGGCCCGCAATTCTCCATCCTCAATCCAGTCAGCACGAGGCGCTACCGGTTCTTTGCCCTCCTGGTAAAGCTGCGCAATGGCTACCAGGCATGCTTCAAACTGCACCAAGGGCGTCGTAGTTGTGCCAGTCCTGAGATAGGGACCGTCACACACCTGGTGCAGAAAGGCGGAAGATTTCTCGAAAAGTGCCCGTTCGTGCGCATAGTCGAACCCCGTCTGTGCAATACCCATTACACCGTTCAGGAAGCGCTCGACCCTGCCGTCGAAGATGTCGGCATGATTCTTATATGCGAAGAATTTCAGGACCTGCTCGACCCGAGTGCCGTCGTCTTGACTGCCCTCTTTCAACTTCAGCAGCGAGTCGAAATCTTCATTGAGCGCCAACTCCTCGATGAAGAGGTTGAATTCTCCCCTATATACTACGGCGCGGACTTCCTGCGCCGTTAGCCGCAAGCCACCCCGGTTGAGGCGTTCGAACACGTCAAAACGGACTTCGAGGTTGCTCTTGTCAGTTAGTGAAACTACTTGCAGTGGCTGGCGGCCGAAGTGTACCTTCAAGTTTTTCGGGAGAGAGTTGTAGGTCCGCCCGTTCAAGCGGTCCAGTTTCTCAAGTCCAGTAAGGACAAGCGGCGCAGGTCGGTTTACTGTGGCCGCTTCGTCTGAGTCCGATGCGAGGAAGTGAGCGAGAGAAGAGAGCCGCTGAAGCCCGTCGACCACCTCCCACTGGAAGCCGACATTTGTTGCCACAAAGATTGGCGGCACGGGCAAGCCAAGGAAGACCGATTCGACAAACAGCGACGAAGCTTTGGTATTCCAGCGAAACATGCGCTGGTAGGCAGGAGCAACATTAAGCTCGTCCTCTTCCATCATGCGCACCAACTCTCGGACCGAAAAGTCGTGAGTGGCTACGTCCACTTTCTGACGCTCAGTCAAGAGCTGTTGCATGAATTCCTCGGACAAGTCATCTGACATGTCTTCTCCTCCCCCTGCTGTGGCGCCAGCTACTCTTTGCGAAGTGAGATCACTGTTTCGGCTACGTCAGATTTCTTGTAGTTCCGTGCCGCTGTGTTAACGGAGGTCAAGGTACGCTTGACGACATAGGGGTCACGATTGACAAGACTCCAACCGCGCATCGCACACTCTTCGACACAGATATCCGCAAGCCTTACCGGGATGTCCTTGTAGTAAGAATCCTGAACGACCAGGTGAAAGATCGCTTTGTCTGCAGTGACTCGCGTTACCTCATCTAGGCCGGCGGTCAAATCGGACAAGTACTGCAAAACCTGTTTGCGGTAATACCCTGCCGACGCCTTGCTGGAATGACTCGTAACATCGTCGATCAAGGCGCGCGCAGTCTCCCCAATGCGAAGGTGAGAGTCTGCATGCTGCCTGATTAGGGTAGTGCCCATTAGAGCTTCCCTAAGTGTGCGGTCTTTCGCGATATCGTGACCGAGTACGGCAAGTTCTCTCGTGTAGGCAACCGCATAATCGATGCGAGTCAGATACGGCGGCGAGGTCAGAACAACATCCACCGAGCCGTTCGAGAGTGGAAGGGCACTGCTGAGTGCTGTCGCGATTTGCACCGAGAAAGTCGCCGTCTCGCTGGATGTCACGATGCGGGACCCAACAAATTCCTGCTGCTCAAGCAAAAGGGCGTCAAAATCGGCTGCCGAGATGTCCACAAGGTCATCGCTCGATTTGGCCCTCTTTACCCAGGTCGGGTTACTGCCTTCAAAAGATGACGTTAGAGACCTTATGGCGCGAAACATTGCGATATAAGGCAGGCCTGAGTGATTAGACGGCAAGCGGGATAGATGTTCAGCCCAATCGCGTATCCGTCCTACCGACTGAGGGGTGAACCATGCGCACAGCGGATCGCCTGGAGCTGTCAACCCTCCCATAGGGACAGCGGAGGCTGCAACCGGCGTCGGTTCCGTTTGGTGTGCGTCTACTCGCAAACGCGCCACAATGTTGGCTACTGGGTTTCTGTCGATTCCGACAGCCCGGTAGCCCTCATGCTGTGCTGCAAGTGTGGTGGTGCCGCTTCCATTCCACGGGTCCAATACAACGGCTGTGTCGCTGATGCCCTGAGACCGGAGGAGGGCGCGCGCCCAGTCGTAAGCGAACCCGGCGTAGTAGGGGAAGACATCTGCGAGGCCAGCCCTCTCTTCCGAGGGGCGCTTGGGGGTCAGAGCAGATCGCCCTCGCCTACGGTCCAAGGGTGACGCGACCGGCAGCTCCGGTTGCGTCACGCGCTGCCGTGCTTGAGTAGCGATCTTCTTCTCTCTTCTGGCTAGGCTCGGTACAGGTGATCAAGATGGTATCGCAGGCGGTGCAAGTATCAGACTGGGCTGGCACTGTGCAACTGAGGGCTAGAGGTCAGGTGTCCTGTGGTGTCAGTCGGCTATGTGAGGCTAGTCTCGCCGTGCCTGCACTCAACTCTCAAGAAGAGGTTGGTGTCCGGTACTAAACGGTGTCCTGCGATTGGCCGCCGCTGCATCTCTGTGGCGTCTCGTCGAGGCGCCCGTCGGCTCCCACCGAGGGCTGGCCGCCTCCCGGGGGGCATTGTTTGCGTCCCGGCGATCGGCGGCCACCACCCCGCCGTCACCCGACTCCTGTCCCTGTCTGATCTGTGCCTTCGGTGACGTTGCAGGTTGGCGGAGCGGCTTTGGGCCTGAGCTGGCTTGGGGCGAGGGATCGGGGCCCGTCCTGGCCGGCGGATCGGGCAGGATCCTCGCCTGCCCGCAAGTGCCCGATGTGGGACGCGATCTTCGAGGCTCGCCCCAAGCTGGCTGCCTAGCGACGGAACCGCCCCCCAGCCGCGACAGCACCTGGACAGCAACCGGGTTGGCGCTTGAGCTGGTGTGCGGCCGGCGGACCTGGGTCGGAGCGGGGTGGAGACAGGGGCGGCGGCCCGGGGCCGCCGCTGCCGCGCGCCGCGCTTGCGCGGCGCCTTGAAGTCGTAGAGAAGGTTGTAACTCACGGGGTCTGGCGGCGGTGTGGGCGCTGGCGGTCGCGTTCGATCTCGTAGGCGGCCGTTTCAGCGCAGTCGAGGACGAGGCGGAGTTTGGTGAGGATGTCTCTGCGGGCCTGGTCGATCAGGTCGTAGTGGTCGGGACTGTCTCCGCGTGGTGCCCACAAGCCGCGGTGGCCATGTTCGTTGACGGCGTTGCGGCAGTACTGGATCACGGCGTTCATGGCGACCCGGAACTAATCGCGGTAGCCCTGCTCGATCTCCGGACGGTGGCTCGTCGGCCAGGTCGTCGTTGCCGTTGGCGGGGTGTTGGTTGGTCATGGGGCCTGCTTGGGGAGTGCGGTGCGGTTGGCGGGTCGTGCGGACAGTAGGTAGCGGAGGCTGTCCTCGTGGATGGTGTGGGCGTACAGCTCGCCGTCGACGAGGAGTGCGAGAGCGTGTTCGTGTTCGGCTTGGTCGGTGAGCCAGTGGCGCGCGATGGCGGCGGCCGGTGGGCCGAGTTGGTCTGCGATGTGGGCGGCGCGCGTGTGGAGCCAGCGCATTGCGAGACGGGGTGTGGCTGCGGGGTGTGAGCCGAGCCAGAACGTCCGGTGACCTTGGGGGTAGTAGGCGATCGCCTCGCACCAGAAGCCCAGCCGAAGTTCGAGGCGGATCGTGCGGGCCCTGGTCAACATGAGTCGGCCCCTGGTGGCTTGGGGCGGAGTTCGGCGGTGACGGTGTGGCCTCGGTGGTCGCCGTGGATGGTGACGGTGTCGGCGTAGGCGTGGACGAGTGCCAAGCCTCGACCGCCCGGGCTGTCGGTCGTCGGGGTCTGAACGTGGGGGCGGGTGGTGGTTCCTCCCTCGTCGGTGACCTGGATGGTGATGCCGTCGGGGGAGCGGGTGAGGGTGGGGCGGAAGCCGCCGGTGGTGTGGGTCAGGGCGTTGGTGCCGAGTTCGGTGACGATCAGGGCGGCGTCGTCGGCCCATGGTTCGCTGTCGAAGATCTCGCGGACGAAGCGCCGGAGGCGGGGGATCTCCTCGGGGATATGGCGGCAGGTGACTACCCAGACTCGCAAGTCACTCATATACTCGTGCATACAAGTTGCTTTCTGCTGGTAGACGGTTATGGGCAGGTCGGTTGTGCTAGATGAGTTTCACGCCGTCGTGGGCGCGGATGGCCGGAGGGTTGGCCGCGTCCATGGCGTCCAGGACGCGGACGGCGTATGCCTCGTCGGCGAGCTGGCTGACTTCGTCGCGGGTGGCCCAGCGGACGGCCTTGGTCTCCGCGCCGGTCGTCGCGATTCCGCCGAGTGCTTCGCAGCGGAAGACCATGGCGATGATCAACGCGTTCATGTTCTTGTAGATGCCGGTCAAGGTGGCCGGGTGGGCGATCTTGATGCCGGTCTCTTCGAGGACTTCGCGTTCAAGGGCTTCGGGGATGGTCTCGCCGGCTTCGAGGACTCCGCCCGGCGGTTCCCAGTGCCCGTTGTCGCGTCGCTGGATCAGCAACGCGCGGCCGGCGTCGTCGATGATGACTCCGGCGACGCTCACAGAGTGCGGGCGCTGGGTGCTCATGGTTCTCGATCCTCTGAGCTGGCTAGGGTTCTTCACCGTAGCAACAGAACTTGGCAGCTTGTCTAGATATCTAAAGGAGTAACCAGGTTATGGCCGCTATCCCCTCCGGCGTGCTGGGCGCGCTGGATTCCACCAGTGACCGGGCGGTGTTCCGCCAGATCGCTGATCAGCTGCGGGAAGCGATCGACAAGGGACGGTTCAAGGAAGGTGCCAAGCTTCCGTCCGAATCCCAACTGGTGGAGCACTACGGTGTTTCGCGGATGACGGTGCGGAACGCGCTGTCGGTCCTTCAGGGGGAGGGGCTGGTGCACTCCGAGCATGGGCGGGGTGTGTTCGTCCGGCCTCGGCCGCCGGTGCGGCGGCTGGCTTCCGACCGGTTCGCCCGGCGTCACCGCGACCAGGGCAAGGCGGCCTTCACCGTGGAGGCGGAAGCGGCGGGAAGTCACCCGGAAGTGGACAGCCTGGAAGTCAAGGAAGAGCGACCGAACCAGGATGTGTCCGCGCGGCTGGGCGGGCCGCGTCGGGTACTGGCTCGGCGGCGTAGGTATCTGCTGGACGGGCGGCCGGTGGAGTTCGCGACGTCGTATCTCCCGCTCGACATCGCCCGGGGCACTCCGATCGCCGAGCCCAACCCGGGGCCCGGCGGCATCTATGCCCGGCTGGAAGAACTCGGCCACCGGCTCGACCACTTCGAGGAGGAGATTCGTGCGCGGATGCCCTCTCCCGGGGAGGTCAAGTTCCTGCGCCTGGCGGCCGGCGTGCCCGTGATCCATCTGATCCGTACCGCGTTCGATACGGAGGGGCGACCGGTAGAGGTGTGCGACACCGTGATGGCGGCTGACGCCTACGTCCTCGCCTACCAACTGCCCGCTTCGTGAGATGAACGTCAGAGGTGGTGCTTGGCTTTGTGGACGAGGTCGCTGATGGCGTCGCGTGTCTGGCGGCGGAGGGTGTCGAGGTCGGGGCGGCTGTCGGTCCTGGACAACTCGGTGACGGCGTCGAGGATGTCCGCCGCCGTTCGGCTCAGGGTCTCGTCGGCCGTCAGCATCTGGACGCGGAAGAGAGCTTCCTGGGCCTCGGAGCGCAGGTCGTACGTACGCGGGCGCACCGCCTCCGGGTCTTCCGGGGGTGGCTGCTCGTGCAGGCAGTACCACAGGTGGATCAGTGAGCGCCGGTAGTTGACGAGTGCGCCGGCGTAGGTGGCGTAGGCGTCGAGGCGTTCCTGGCGTAGGCGTTCGTCGCGGGTGAACGCGTGGGTGCGGTCGGCCGTGCGCCGTTGGAAGGTGAGGGTGAGACCGGAGCCGAGGAGGGTGCCGAGGACGGCTATCGCGCTGGCGAGGATGGCTTCCACGACGGTAGGGGATCACGTCGGATCCGCGGAGGACCAGCCGGTCCAGTGGGTCACGGTGATTTCGATGATCGGTCCCTCGGGTGGGTGATCGTGGTACTGGGGGTACTTCGCCCGCAGCCAGGTGAGGGGGGTGGCGCGGGCGTCGGGTGGGAGGATGCGGGCCGTGCCGTCGCCGCGGGTCCACCAGAGGTTGGTCCAGTCGTCGTCGTAGACGTCGACCAGCACGCTGACCCGCGGGTCGGCCGCGATGTTGCGGAGGCGGCGGAGGTTCTGATGGCGCTTCGGCTTGTGGTCCACGGCCGTCACCAACGTGTCGCCGTGGGCGGCGAACGTCGCCGGGACGAGGTGGGGGGCGCCGTCGGGGCCGACGGTGGCCAGGCGGAGGACGCGGGCCTCGGCGGTTCGGCGGCGGGCGGTTTCCGGGGTGAGTCGCATGGCATCGGCTTACCGGATTCGGTGACGAAAGCCACCCGATGGCAGCCTGTCGGTGACTTGGTGCGCCATCTGGATGACCGATACGCTCCGTTCTGGCAGCGGAGGGTTCCATCGCGTCAACGGCCGTCAGGAGGTTCACCGGTGACCGAGACATCCCCCTTACGAGGTGACGGGGTAGCACCGCTCACCCCGCTCCCCGCCGACTTCCGCGCCTTCCACCAGATGTACCGGCCGGCGTACGTCCGTTGGGCCGAGCTCCACCTCGGGGGTCGGGACGAGGCCGAGGAGGCCGTGGACCACACCTTCGAGCAACTGGCCGCCGAGTGGGGCGAGGTGCTCAAGGTGGACAGTCCGGCCGGCTACGCCTGGACCCTGCTCAAGCAGCGCACCGTGGACTCCGCCAGGAGCCGTGGCCGCCGTCCGGTGGTCATGGACACCGCGGCCTTCGAGACGGTGGCGCTGCGCGACGCCGTCGACCCGGTCGGCGAGCTGGCCGAGAGCCTCGGCGTCTACCAGGCCATCCGCGAGCTGCCCGAGCGGCAGCACGACGTCATCGTGCTCAGGTACTGCATCGGCTACGACACCGCGGCGACCGCCGACATCCTCGGGATCAGCGAGCCCGGGGTACGCTCGACCGCCCGCTACGCCCGGCACCGCCTCAAGGAGGCCCTGGGGCTGACCGGCGAGGCGGCGAGGGAAGGCGGTGGCGGTGACCAGGTCCATTGACGAGGTGTTGGCGAGGGCGGTCCTCGCCGGCCAGCCGCTCAACTACAGCCAGCAGGAGATGGAGGCCGCGGAGTCGCGGATAGCGGCCAGGGTCGCCGACCGGCCGCACTGCGAGGCGGACCGGGCCAGGCCACGCCGCGGCGCCCGCGCGGTCGAGATCGCCCGCCACCTCGAGACGCTCTGTCGCACGGTGGTCGAGCAGGACGGCGCGCTCCAGCACATGGCCGCCCTGCTCGGCGGCCGGATCCCCGAGCCGGACGGGGCGCGGGTCCTCGGCTGCGTGCTCCAGCTCGCCGGCCTGGAGGACAGCGCCAGGTTCTGGTGGCAGTTCGCCGCCGGGGCCGGGGACGGCGCCGCCGCCTACTGTCTCTACCTCCACCACCTCACCCTGGGGGAGGAGTGGGAGGCCGAGCTGTGGCACCGGCAGGCCGACCCCGACCGGCACCCCCACGGCCTGATGTCGGAGACCGAGGACGGCAGCGACCCCGCACTGGTCCTCAGGGTGCTGGCGCTGCTGCGCGGCGAGCCCTGTCTGACGGCCGTGGCCGCCGCCGTCGTGCACTACGTCCCGGAGGCCGTCCGGTTCGTCGACGAGATCGAACTGCCGCTTCCGGCGGACGACTTCGCCCAGCGCATCGAGGAGTTGACGGCCTGATCCCGAGGGCGGCCGCCGTTGTCGATCATCAGGTGGATCCCTGATCCCCCCTGACGAAGGTCGACCGCTCCATCCACCTGTGGGAGGTGGTGCCGGCACCCCTTCTACACCCTGGGGGGGATGCGTCTTCCCGACCTGGGGCCGATCCCCACGGGGGGTGATGTCTCCTAGTTTGGAGGACATGACCACGCCCAGGACGGTCCAGATGGGGACCCCGCCGACCTTCACCTCGTATGTGCAGGCGCGCGGCCCGGTGCTGCTGCGCACGGCCCGCTCGCTGACGTCCAACCCGAGCGACGCC
This sequence comes from Streptomyces mayteni, assembly GCF_054783955.1. Classification (NCBI taxonomy): domain Bacteria; kingdom Bacillati; phylum Actinomycetota; class Actinomycetes; order Kitasatosporales; family Streptomycetaceae; genus Streptomyces; species Streptomyces mayteni. Next base: position 65,167 of record NZ_BAAGPR010000029.1, read on the forward strand.
GAGGACCTGCTCCAGACCGCCCTCACCAAGACCTACCTGGCGTGGGAGCGCATCGAGGACCACCGCGCCCTCGACGGATACGTCCGCCGCGCCCTGCTCAACACCCGCACCTCCCAGTGGCGCAAGCGCCGGGTCGACGAGTTCGCGACCGACGAGCTGCCCGAGCCCGAGCCGCTGCCCGAGCCCGACCCGGCGGAGCGGCAGGCCGTCAGGGACGCCATGTGGCGGGCCGTCGTCCGGCTGCCGGCCAGGCAGCGGGCCATGGTCGTCCTCAGGTACTACGAGGACCTGAGCGAGGCGGCCACCGCCGAGCTGCTCGGCGTCTCGGTGGGCACCGTCAAGAGCGCCGTCTCCCGGGCGCTCGCCAAGCTCCGCGAGGACACCGAGCTGGCCGAGGTCGTCGACTTCGCGGAGCGTGAGCGCGAGCGCGAGCGGCAGCGGGAGGCCCCGGTCATGGCCGCCTGAGCCGGGCGGCCATGACCGGGGCGCGCCGGTCCGCACCCGTCCGCGTCCGTCGCGGCACCCGGCCGAGTTCGACGCGGTGATCCCGCGCGGTGATCCGGCGCGGTAGGGGTGTCCAGCCCGCCGGGCAGCGGCCACAATCGGCGGCACATCGTCGTCGACGCGCGTCACCGGAGGCCCCGTTGTTCGGCACCATGCAGGACGTACCGCTGCTCGTCAGCCGCATCCTCACGCACGGCAGCACGATCCACGCCAGCTCGCGGATCACCACCTGGGCCGGCGAAGGACCGCCGCGTTGCCGCACCTTCGCCGAGAGCGGCGCCCGCGCCGCCCAGCTCGCCCACGCCCTCCACGACGACCTCGGGATCACCGAGGGAGGCGTCGTCGGCACCCTGATGTGGAACAACGCCGAGCACGTCGAGGCGTACTTCGCGGTCCCCGCCATGGGCGCCGTGCTCCACACCCTCAACCTCCGGCTGCCTCCCGACCAGCTCGGCTGGGTCATCGACCACGGCGCCGACCGCGTCATCCTGGTCGACGGCGGCCTGGTGCCGCTCCTCGCCCCGCTGCTGCCGGCGCTGCCCCGCCTCGAACACCTGGTCGTCGTCGGCCCCGGCGACGCCGCCGCGCTCACCGCCACCGGCACCCGGGCCGCCGTCCACCGCTACGAGGAGCTGCTGGCCGGCCGCCCCACCGCGTACGACTGGCCCGAGCTCGACGAACGCACCGCCGCCGCGCTCTGCTACACCTCGGGCACCACCGCGGAACCCAAGGGCGTCGCCTACTCGCACCGCTCCATCTACCTGCACTGCATGCAGATCGGCATGGCCGAGTCGATGGCCCTCACCCCCGCCGACATCACCCTGCCGGTCGTCCCGATGTTCCATGTGAACGCCTGGGGGATCCCGCACGCCGCGTTCATGTCGGGCGTGAGCATGCTGCTCCCCGACCGCTTCCTCCAGCCTGGCCCGCTCGCCGAGATGATCGCCACCGAGCGGCCGAGCCACGCCGCCGCCGTGCCCACCATCTGGCAGGGGCTGCTCGCCGAGCTCGCCGAACGACCCCGCGACATCTCGTCCCTCACCCGCGTCACCATTGGCGGCTCCGCCTGCCCACCCGCCCTGATGCGGGCCTTCGAGGAGCGGCACGGCGTCGATGTCCGGCACGCCTGGGGCATGACGGAGACCTCGCCCCTCGGCACCCTCTGTACCGTGCCACCCGGCCTCACCCCCGAGGACGAGTGGCTGTACCGGATCACCCAGGGCCGCTTCTCGGCCGGCGTCGAGGCCCGGCTCGTCGGCCCGGACGGCACGTTCCTGCCCTGGGACGGCGAGTCCGCGGGCGAGCTGGAGGTGCGCGGCCCCTGGATCGCCGGCGCCTACCACGCCGGCGCCGGCGCCGAACCCGAGCGCCCCGAGGACCGGTTCAGCCCCGACGGCTGGCTGCGCACCGGCGACATCGGCGTCATCTCCCCCGACGGCTACCTCACGCTCACCGACCGCGCCAAGGACGTCATCAAGTCCGGCGGCGAGTGGATCTCCTCCGTCGCCCTGGAGAACCACCTGATGGCCCACCCCGGGGTCGCCGAGGCCGCGGTCGTCGCCGTGCCGGACGACACCTGGGGCGAGCGCCCGCTGGCCGCCGTCGTCCCGGCCCAGGGCGGCGAAGCCGTCGGTTACCCGGAGCTGCGCGCGTTCCTCGGCGAGCGGGTGCCGCGCTGGCAGCTGCCCGAGCGCTGGACGACGGTGTCCGCCGTCCCCAAGACCAGCGTCGGCAAGTTCGACAAGAAGGCGCTGCGCGCCGGCTACGCCAAGGGCGAACTGGACGTCACCCTGCTGCCGCGCCAGAGCACGCCCGACAACGCCTGAGGCGAACGGCCGCCGGCGTGGCCAAGGGCGCCCCGACCCGCGGTCGGGGCGCCCAGGGCCTGCGTCAGTGCGCCCCGATCTTGGTCAGCAGGTCGACGATCCTCGCCTGGACCTCCGGGTTGGTCGACCGCTCCGCGAGGAACAGCACCGTCTCGCCCGAGGCCAGCAGCGGCAGCTGGCCCGGGTCCATCTCGGCCGCGGTGTAGACGACGAACGGGGTGCGGCTCAGCATCCCGTTCACCCGCAGCCAGTCGATGATCCCGGCCCGCCGGCGCCGCACCTGGTTGAGGTCCATGACCACCAGGTTGGGCCGGATCTGCGCCGCCACCTCCATGGCCTGCGCGTCCGAGGTGGCGTGCGCGGCCTGCATCCCGCGCCGCTCGAGCGAGGCCGTCAGCGCGCTCGCGATCGCCGGCTGCTCCTCCACCAGCAGCACCCGCGGCGGGTGCTGCTCGCTGTCCCGGGGCGCCAACGCCTTGAGCAGCACGGCCGGGTCGGCGCCGTAGGCCGCCTCCCGGCTGGCCTGCCCGAGCCCCGCCGTCACCAGCACGGGCACCTCGGCCGCGACCGCCGCCGAGCGGAGCGACTGCAACGCCGTGCGGGTGATCGGCCCGGTCAGCGGGTCGACGAAGAGCGCCGCCGGATAGGCCGCGATCTGCGCGTCCACCTCCTCGCGCGAGTGCACGATGACCGGCCGGTAGCCGCGGTCCTGCAGCGCCTGCTGGGTGGAGACGTCCGGCTCGGGCCAGACCAGCAGCCGGCGCGGGTTGTCGAGCGGCTCGGGCGGCAGCTCGTCGTCCGCCGGCACGGGCAGCCGCATCGCGCCCTGCGAGGGATCGGTGACCTCCACCGCGCCGTTCGGCCCGTCCAACGGCTCGGGCCCCTCCGCCGCGCCCTCGGCCGGCGCGCTGATCGCGTACTTCCGGCCCCGGCCCTGGGTGCCGCCAGGCGTGGCCGCGGCCGGCTGCGCCGGCTGCTGGGCCAGCCTGGCGTCGTCCGCCGGCGGGGTGGCGAGCTTGCGACGCCGGGTGGGCGTCGGCGTGGCGGTCGTCGGCTGTGGCTGCTGGGGCGGTTGGGGCAGTTGGGGTTGCTGTGGGCGGGCGGGCGCCGGAGCGGAAGCGGCGGCGGGCAGCGCGCCGGCCACCGGCCGCCGCTCGGGCAGGTTGGCCACCGGCACGCCCTGACCCAGCGTCTGCACGCTGACGCCCGGCAACGAGCGGTCCGACCTGGCCCGGTCGCTGCCCGGCATCGGCAGCGCGCGCGGCTGCCTGACCGACTGGATCCGGGGCGCGGTGCCATCCAGGATCGGGCTCCCCGCGACCACCGAGTGCTCGACGGGCGGCGGCTCCTCGTCCTGCGGCCCCTGCTCGGGCCCGGGCCCCGACGCCGACGGATCCGCCGGCGTGGCGGCCCCCGGGAGCTGGGGCAGCTGGGGCAGTTGGGGAGGCTGCGGTGCCTGTGGGGCGGGGAGTGCTCCGCCCGGTGCCAGGCCGGGCGCGACCGCCGGCTCAAGGCCCATGGGCGGTACGGGCGCCAGCTGAGGCTGAGGCTGAGCCTGGGAAGGGGCCTGGGGCTGGGGTTGTTGCTGCGCCGGCACCGGCAGCAACCGGTCGGCCGGCGCGGCCTCCGGCGCCGGCGCAGGTGCCTGTGCCTGTGCCGGCACGGGCACCGGGCCGAGCGCGATCGGCTCGTGCTGCGCCTGCTGTTGCTGCGGCAGTTGGACGCCGGCCTGCTGGCCGCCGCCCTGGCCCGGCGCCCGACGCCGGCGGCCGGTCGGTTGCGCCGCCTCGCCGCCAGGCCCCTGCTCGGCGGCCGGCTCCTCGACCACCGCCTGCGACGCGGCCACCAGCCCGCGCCGCCGCCGGCCGTTGCCGCCCTGCGTCGCCGACTGCTGCTCAGGCACGAGCTCGACGGACTGCGACTGCTGCTGCGACTGCGGTGCCTCGGCCGAGGCCGACTCCGAGGCCGCGGCCGCCGCCGCCGGCCTCCGCCGCCCGGTCGGCGGCGCCGCCGGCTCCGCCGACTGCCGCTCCGCCGGCTCGATCGCCGCCGCC
>NZ_BAAGPR010000030.1:0-69390 GCF_054783955.1 Streptomyces mayteni
GCTGGCGCGCTGGCGCCAGCCGCCGGCGCCAGCGCGCCAGCCGGGGCGCGGAGTCACCGCCGCCGGCCGCGCCGGCCAGCGCGAGCGACACCGTCCGCACGTCCTTCGACAGCACCGCGGCGACCACCCGCCGCGCCGCCCGGGACCTGGCCCGCAGCATCGCCGCCGGCATCCCGGTCACCAGCCACCGCGCCGGCGCCAGCGCGGCCACCACGGTCGCGCCCAGCAGCCAGGCCGCCGCCGGCCAGCCCGGCACGCCGCCCGAGACCGCCGCGAGCGCCGGCTGCCCGGCCCACCCCCACGGGCCCGACCACCGCAGGACGTCCGCGACCCAGGGCGCCGGCGGCTCGCCGGCCACCGCGAGCGCCACGAGCAGCCCGGCGACGCCCAACGCGGGCACCGCGAGCCAGCGCGCCAACCGGGCGGCCGCCGGCAGCCGTTGCACGGCCACCGCCACCCCGCCGGCCAGCAGCGCCACGCCGACCGCCGGCGGGCAGGTGGCCAGGAGCAGCGGCCCGAGGTCGCCGAGCCCGGCCGCCGCGATCGCCAGCGCCAGGCCGAGCCCGGCCACCAGGCCGACCACGCACAGCACCCCGAGCGACAGCAGCAGCCACGGCCGCAGCAGCGGCCAGCGCGGCACCGGCATGGGCAGCAGCCAGTCCGCGTCGTGCCGCGGCAGCACCACGGGGCCGCGCCAGAGCGCGTCCAACGCCGCCAGCGCCAGCGCCGCGAGCGACAGGGCCGGCAGGGCGTACGGCAGCCCGTCCGCGATCCGGCCCGCGTACGCGACGAAGGCGCCGCCGCGCTCGATGGAGAGGCTGTGTTCGATTGAAAGATAGAGCCCGAAGAGGTACGTGCCGCCCCAGGCGCCGAACAGCACGGTCGTGGCGTACACGGTGTAGCCGGCCCGCCTGAGCCGGCCGGCGCCGCGCCTGGCCCGCAGCCACCCAAGCACGCTCCCCGGGGCCGCGGACGCCGGTATCGCGGCCGTCATTCGGCGAGCACCCGCTCCGGCGCGCCCTCGGCCACCACATGGCCGTTGTCGAGCAGCAGCACCCGGTCGGCCACCGCGCGCGCCAACTCCCGGTGGTGGGTGGCGAACAGCAGCGTCACCCCGGCCGACCGCCGGGCGGCGAGCGCACTGGCAAGACGCTCCCTGGCGGCCGGGTCGAGCCGCTGCTCCGGCTCGTCGAGCAGCAGCAGCTCGTGCGGGCGGAGCAGCGCGGCGGCCAGCAGCAGCTCCTGGAGCTGCCCGGAGGACAGCTCGGTGGGCAGCGCCTCGCCCCGCTCGACGAGGCCGTGCGCGGCGAGCGCCGCGTCGACGGCCGCGTCGCCTTCGGGGACGGCGTGCCCGACGGCCACCAGCTCCAGGTGTTGGCGCACCGTCAGATCGGGGTAGCAGGCCAGGGCGTCGCCGACCACGGCGACCCGGGCGCGGACCGCCGGATCGTCCTCGTCCATCGGCGCCCCCTCGAACCGCACCAGGCCAGCGGTGGGCTGGTCCCGGCCGGCCGCCAGCCGCAACAGCGTCGACTTGCCCGAGCCGTTGTGCCCGAGCAGCGCCACGGCCTCGCCGCGCGCCAGCCGAAGATCCACCGGCCAGAGCACCTGGCGCTCACCGTGGTGCCGGCTCACGCCGGACAGTGTGAGCAGCGCGTCCCGCTCGCTGATCGTGTCCACCCCCACCGGTCGTCGTCTGCCGACCACCGTACGTCAGTGCGGGTCAGCGCCTTGACACGGCCGGGCCCGCGTGCGAGCTTCTTGTATCGATACAACACGCGGCTGGTCGCCGGTCACGTGTATCGATACAAGAAGCCGATGCGAACGAATGAGGGGGAGCGGGGCATGGGCGGACGGCGCCCGGCGGGCCGGTCAGCCGCCGGAGGACTCGCGGACCACCAGCCGGTGCGGCCCGGTGAACTCCTCGTACGCCCCCTCGGGCCGCCGGCCGGCGATCCGCTCGGTCAGCATCCGCAGCGCCGCGTCCGCCATCTCCGAGTGCCCGGGGGCGACGCTGGACAGCGAGGGCACCGCGTACGTCGCCTGCTCGATGTCGTCGAAGCCGATGACCCGGACGTCGTCAGGCACCGCGAGGCCGTGGTCGGCAAGCGCCCGCAGCGCGCCGAGCGCCAGGGTGTCGGTCAGGCAGAACAGGCCGTCGAACGCCACCCCGGCCGCCAGCAGCGCGCGCACCCCGGCCGCGCCGCCGCCCATGGTGAACTCCCGCTCCACCACGAGCTCCTCGCGCCAGTCGAGACCGGCCTCGGCCAGCGCGCTCCGGTAGCCGGCGGTGCGCAGCGAGCCGGCGCTCACCCCGGGGTCGAGGGTGCCGCCGAGTACCGCGATCCGGCGGCAGCCGCGCTCCAGCAGGTGGCGGGTGGCGTCCCTGGCGCCCGCCACGTTGGCCATCGCCACATGGTCGAGCGCGCCGGCGCCGCTCAGCCGTTCGCCGAGCGCCACCACCGGGAACTCGGAGATCTCGGAGCGCAGTTGCTCCGCGTCCTCGTTGCCGAGGCCCACGGTGGAGATGATGAGCCCGTCGTACATCCGGAGCCGCGAGTGGGTGAGCGCGCCCAGCTCGCTCTCCCGGGTGGCGCCGGTCTGTTCGACCACGATCTGGTAGCCGAGCCGGGTGGCCCGCTCGATCAGCAGCGCGGCGAGCTGGCCGAAGTACGGGGCGTCGACGCCCGGCACCGCGAGCCCGATGATGCCGGTGCTGCCCGAGCGCAGGTTGCGGGCCGCCACGTTCACCCGGTAGCCGAGCCGGTCGATGGCCTCCAGCACCCGGTCGCGGGTGGTCTCGCTCACGTAGCGGTGCCCGTTGACGACGTTGGAGACGGTCATCACCGAGACGCCGGCGGCCTTCGCCACCTCGCTCATCGTCACCCGCGCCGCCATGCGCCGATTATCCACGGCGGACCGGCCACCCCGAACGACCATCCCGAACGACCACCCCGAACGACCGTTCCGCATGACCGTTCCGTACGACCACGAGAGGTCCCGCATGCCCCAGCGCACCGCCACCGCCGTCATCAACGTCGACATCGAGGGCCCGACCATCAGCCGCCACCTGTACGGCCACTTCGCCGAGCACCTGGGGCACTGCGTCTACGGGGGCTTCTACGTCGGCGAGGACTCCCCGATCCCCAACGAGGGCGGCATCCGGCTCGACGTCGTCGAGGCGCTGCGCGCCCTGGACATCCCCAACCTCCGCTGGCCGGGCGGCTGTTTCGCGGACGAGTACCACTGGAAGGACGGCATCGGCCCCAGGGAGAGCCGCCCGCGGATGGTGAACACCCACTGGGGGAACGTCGAGGAGAACAACCACTTCGGCACGCACGAGTTCCTCGCCCTGTGCGAACTGCTGGGCGCCGAGCCGTACATCAGCGGCAACGTCGGCTCCGGCACGGTGCAGGAGATGAGCGAGTGGGTGGAGTACCTGACGCGGGACGGCGACAGCCCGATGGTGCGGCTGCGGAAGTCCAACGGCCGCGAGGAGCCGTGGCGGGTGCGGTTCTGGGGCCTCGGCAACGAGACGTGGGGCTGCGGCGGCAACATGCGCGCCGAGTACTACGCCGACCTGGCCCGCCAGTACGCGACCTACTGCCGTGACCACGGCGACAACAAGCTGTACCGGATCGCGTCCGGCGCCTCGGACGACGACTACGCCTGGACGGAGACGCTGATGAAGCAGATCAGCTGCTTCGGCTGCGAGGCGACTCCGAAGAACTTCTTCCAGGGCCTGTCGTTCCACTACTACACCCTGGCCGGACCGTGGGACGCCAAGGGCAGCGCCACCGACTTCGACGTCGAGGACTACTACCGCACGATGGTGGCGGCCCGCCGGATCGACCGGCTGATCGCCGGCCACTCGGCGGTGATGGACTGCTACGACCCCCACAAGCAGGTCGGGCTGGTGCTCGACGAGTGGGGCACCTGGTGGGACGTCGAGCCGGGCACCAACCCGGGCTTCCTGTACCAGCAGAACACGCTGCGCGACGCGCTGGTGGCCAGCACCCACTTCGACGTCTTCCACCGGCACGCCGAACGCCTCGTCATGGCCAACATCGCGCAGACCGTCAACGTCCTCCAGGCGATGGTGCTCACCGACGGCGACCAGCTGGTGAAGACCCCCACCTACCACGTCTTCGAGATGAACAAGCGCCACCAGGACGCCGCCTCGCTCGCGGTGCACCTGGTGACCTCCGGCACCGGACGCCCGGTGGCGGACGGGGAGTTGGAGACGGTCTCCGCCTCGGCCAGCGTCCGCGACGGCGAACTCCTGGTCTCCCTCACCAACCTCGACGCCGAGGCCGCCACCGAACTCACGCTGGACCTGCGGGGCGGCACCGTCGACGAACCCACCGCCCGCCTCCTGACCGCCGACCGGCTCCAGGCGCACAACACGGGCGACCACCCCGACGCCGTCACGGTGCGGCCCCTCGACGGCATCACCCGCACCGAGACCGGCGGGCTGCGGCTCACGCTGCCGCCGCACTCCTTCGCCACCGTGGCGGCCAGGCTGCGCTGAAGGGGAGGGGGCGCGCGGCCGGCGCCACCGCCGGCCACGCGCCCTCGGTGAGCTGCCGATCGCCCTGGCCCGGCCGTCTCGCGACCTGCCGGGGCGGACAGACCTGAGGTGAACGGGGGAGTCACGTTCCCGAGAGCTGAGGAGGCAGCCCGAGATGAACCCGATGCTCTGGCCGTCGCTGGTGTTAGCGATCGTCATCTCGGTGGTGATGGTGTGCGTGACGGTCTGGTCCGTCAGCCGCGCCGCCACCCCGCACACCCCCAACCCCGGGGCCCCGAGGGCCCGTTTCCCCCGTCGAGCGACGCCACCCGCCCTCTCCGCCGGGCCGCCGCCCGCCGTGCCGGGCGGCGACCCCACCGCCGAACTCACCCAACGACTCCTCGAACCGCGCCAGTTGCTCGAGGTGCACGCCGCCGAGGCGGCCGACGGCGCCCGCCGGCTGGTCGCCCAGGTGGCCGTGTCCGCCGCCGAGCTCGCCGCGGGATCGCTTCGTGGCGGCCCGAAGGCGGACGAGGTGCGGCGCCTGTTGGGCACCGTCACCGAGCTGTTGCGCCAGACCGAGCGCGGCGACACGCTGAACACGATGGTCGGCTCCGTCTACGGGGATCCGCTGCCCGGCATGTCCGTCGAGACCCTGACCGGCAGCGGCACCCGCTGACCGGGCCGGTCGCGCCGCCGAGCCGGCCCCGCCGGTCAGCCGGCGCCCCCACGGGCCGGGCGCCTGGCGAGCCAGGCGCCCGGCCCGTGGGCCGTCGTGACGTGGCGGGCGCCGACGAAACCGAGGCGGCCGAGCCGCTCCGCGTCCCGCTCCGTGGCCGTGATCGCCAGCACGGCCGCCGCGTCCCGGTCGGCCGCCGCGAACCCGGGGGCCAGCAGGCCCCTGGCCCGCCCCTCGTCCCAGTCGGGACCCAGCACCCCGGCGGTGGTGAGCGTCCAGTGCCGCTCCCCTGGCCGCACGGCCGCCAACGCCGCCCTGGCCCGCTCGCCGGCGGCGATCAGGTCGATCGGGTCCCGCAGCTCCCGGCTCAGCACCCGGTCGAAGCCGGCCCCCGGCGGCCGGACACCGGGCGGCAGCCAGATCGCCGCCGCCGCGACCCTGGTGTCGCCGAGGCCGCCCTCGGCCACCCACAGCTGCCCCTCCTCCAGCAGGTGGTGGGCCAGCAGCAGCCGCAGCGCGCGCCGCGCCTGGTCCCCGTCGTCACCCACGGGACCCGGCACGAGCAGCCGCACCACCGCGGGCACGTCCACCAGCCGGCCGGGCCGCACGCCCGCCGTCATGGCGGTGACCGCCATCGCCATCGACATCGCCGTTCACCCCACTCCGTTCTCCGTCGGACTCGGACTCGGACTCGGACTCGCACCCGGACTCGAACTCAGACCCGGCTCGTCTCCCGGCCCGCCACCTCGGAAGACGCCGAACCCCCCACCACATGGTTGAGTCGTTCGCCCTCGACATCGACGTTCGGAATCACCCGCTCCAGTGGCCTCGGCAGCCACCAGGCGGCCTTCCCGAGCAGCGCGAGCACCGCGGGCACGATCGCCATCCGCACCACGAAGGCGTCGAAGAGCACCGCCACCGCGAGGCCGAAGCCGATCATCCTCACCATCGACTCCGACGAGCTGACGAACCCGGCGAAGACGCTGATCATGATGACCGCGGCCGCCGCCACCACCCGCGCCCCGTGCCGGAAGCCGGTCACCACGGCCTCGGCGGGCGACTCGCCGTGCACGTGCGCCTCCCGCATCCGGGTCACCAGGAACACCTCGTAGTCCATGGCGAGGCCGAACACCACGCCCACCATGAAGATCGGCATCAGGCTCATGATCGGCCCGGTCTCGTCGACGCCGAACAGGCCGCCGAGCCAGCCCCACTGGAACACCGCGACCACGGCGCCGAGCGCGGCGACCACCGAGAGCAGGAAGCCGAGCGCCGCCTTGAGCGGCACGAGCACCGAACGGAACACCGCCATCAGCAGCACCACCGCGAGCCCGACGACCAGCGCCAGATACGGCAGCAGCGCGTCGTTCAGCTTCTGCGAGACGTCGATGGCCATCGCCGTCTGCCCGGTCACCAGCACCTCGTCGCCCGTCTCGGCGCGGATGTCGTTGACCAGCCCCTCCGTCTCGGCGCTGTTCGGCTTGGACTCCGGGATCACCGTGATCATGGCCGTGTCGCCGGCCTCGTTGAACGTCGCCGGGGTCACCATGGCGACGTCGTCGAGCCCGCCCACGGTGGCCGCCACCCGCTCCGCCGCGGCGTCCGGGGCGTCGGCGGCGTCCCGGGTGTCCACGGTCACCATCAGCGGTCCGTTGAAGCCGGGCCCGAAGCCCTCGGACAGCAGGTCGTAGGCGCGGCGCTGGGTGGTGCTCGTGGGCTGCGACCCGTCGTCCGGCAGGCCGAGTTCGAGGCTGGTGGCCGGCAGGGCGATCGCGCCCAGGCCGACGACGCCCGTCAGCAGCACGGCGACCGGCCGGCGCAGCACGAACCTGGCCCAGCGGGTGCCGAGGTTCTCCTTCGCCGCGGCCCGCTCCGCCGCCCCGGCGCCGCGCGCGCCGCGGGGCAGCACCCGCTCGCCTGCGAAGCCGAGCAGCGCTGGGATCAGGGTGAGCGCCACCACCACGGCGAGCGCCACGGCGCCGGCGGCGGCCAGGCCCATGGAGGTCAGGATCGGGATGTTGACGACGGCGAGCCCGGCCAGCGCGATGACCACGGTGAGGCCCGCGAACACCACGGCGGAGCCGGCCGTGCCGACCGCCCGCCCCACGGCCTCCTGGCGCTCCCGGCCCTCGGCCAGTTCGGCGCGGTAGCGGGAGACGATGAAGAGCGCGTAGTCGATGCCGACCGCGAGGCCGATCATCATCGCCAGGATCGGGGTGGTGCTGTTGAGTTCGAGGGGGCCGCTGAGCGCGGTGATGAGGGCGACGCTGATGCCGACGCCGACGATCGCGGTCAGCAGCGGCAGCCCCGCCGCGACCAGCGAGCCGAAGGTGATCACCAGCACCACGGCGGCGACCGCGACGCCGATCACCTCGGTGACGCCGGTGTGCGGTATCTCCATCAGCGCGTCGCCGCCGACCTCGACGGTGAGCCCGGCGTCGCGGCCGGCCTGCGCCGCGTCCTGCAACGCGTCGCGGTCGGCGTCGCCCAGCTCGGTCGACTTCGCGTCGTAGCTGACCTGGGCGTAGGCGACGGAGCGGTCCTCGCTGACCGCCTGGGCCTGGAACGGGTCGACGACGTCGAGCACGTGCTCGGAGCCGGTCGCCAGCTGCCCGACGACCTGCTCGACGGCGGCCCGGTCGGCGGCGTCGGTGATGTCGCCGTCCTGGGCCTGGAAGACGACCCGGGCCGTGGCGCCGTCGGCGCTGGTGCCGGGGAAGCGCTCGTTCAGCAGGTCGAAGGCGCGCTGCGCCTCGGTGCCTGGGATGGTGATCGAGGTGGAGGCGGACGAGGACGCGGTGGCCGCGCCGGCACCGGCGACGGCCAGCAGGGCGACCCAGATCAGGGCGACCAACCGCCGTCGTTGGAAGGAGAACTGGCCGAGTCGGTAGAGGAACGTAGCCATGGGGCGTGACTTCCTGGGTGACGTCCTGGTTGACGTGGATCGGAAAACGGGTGTGAAGTGCCGCCCCGACGGCCTGCCGCTCGCCGTCGGGTCGTGATCTGGCAGGTGTCCGGCTAGGGCGTGAGGCGCAGCGCCGGAAGGATCACCTGGTGCGTGAACCGCACCAGGAAGTCGGTGTCGGGGTCCTTCTCCTCCAGGATCGGGCGCCCGATCACGGCGCCCAGCAGCATGTAGACGACCTCGGTGCTGCCGGCCGAGCCCTCGGGCAGCTCGCCGCGCGCCTCGGCGCGGCGCAGCAGCACCTCGAGACCGGCCCGCTCAGGCAGCACCACCTGGTCGCGGAAGGCCGCCAGCAGGTCGGGGTTCTGGTGCATCGCCTGCCCGAGACCGCGGAGCAGCGGCGCCTCCTCGTTGAGCCGGCTGCCGGCGTCGCGGACCAGCGTCAGCAGGTCGCCGGCCAGCGTGCCGGTGTCGATGTCCCTGGTCAGCATGGGCCGACGCATCCGGATGGCGGTGATCACCAGCTCCGCCTTGGTGTTCCAGCGGCGGTAGAGCGTGGCCTTGCTGGCGTGCGAGGCGGCGGCGATCTGGTCCATGGTCAGGGCCTCGTAGCCGTCCTGGCGCAGCAGCTCCTCCACCACCCCGTAGATCTCCCGCTCCCGGCCCTCGGAGAGCCGGGAACGCCGCGCCGTGGTGGTGGTCTGGGTGGGCATCGTGCTCCTTCGAAACACCGCGTCTCTTCCAACGCCGCGTCTTTGAAACGAAACGGTTCCGTACACATCGTACGACCGGGCTTATCGAAACGGAAACGTACCGATAGTGGCCTGCGTCACGCCGCGCGCCGCGCGGCCTGCCGCATGATGGAGGCATGCCCGAGGGAGACACCGTCTGGCAGGCCGCGCACCGCCTGCACGCCGCGCTCGCCGGGCACGCCCTCGTCCGCTCCGACCTGCGCGTCCCCCGCCTGGCCACCGCCGACCTGACCGGCCGCGCCGTCCTGGACGTCACCCCGCGCGGCAAGCACCTGCTGACCCGCGTCGAGGGCGGGCTGACGCTGCACTCCCACCTCAGGATGGACGGCGCCTGGCACACCTACGGCCCCGGCGAGCGCTGGCGCGGCGGCCCGACCCACCAGATCCGCGCCATCCTCGGCACCGCGTCGGGCACCGCCGTCGGCTACCGACTCCCGGTCCTCGACCTCGTCCGCACCACCGACGAACCCCGCCTGGTCGGCCACCTCGGGCCCGATCTCCTCGGCCCCGACTGGGACCCGGCCGAGGCCCGCCGCCGCCTGCTCGCCGACCCCGGCCGCCCGCTCGGCGCGGCCCTCCTCGACCAGCGCAACCTCGCCGGCATCGGCAACGTGTACATGGCCGAACTCTGCCACCTGGCCCGCGCCACGCCCTGGCTCCCCGTCGGCGAACTCCCCGACCCGGCGGCCCTGTTGATCACCGCCCACCGCCTCCTCACCGCCAACCGCGCCACCCCGCACCGCACGACGACGGCCTCTCGCGGCCGCGGCTCCCGCCTCCACGTCTACGGCCGCGCCGGCCAGCCCTGCCTCACCTGCGGCACCCAGGTCCGCGTCACGTCCGACACCTACGACACCCCGGGCCGCCCCCGCCCCATCTACTGGTGCCCCACCTGCCAGCGCGGTCCGCGGCCCTGACCGTTTCATGTCAGCGCTCGGGGCTTGACGAGGGGCGGGCCGCCGGGCTGGATTGATGGCATGCGCAGATCAACGTTCCTCAGGGGTGCGGCGGGAGCCGCGCTCGGCGGCGGCCTGGCCCTGGGCACCACCGGGACCGCGGCCGCCGCCGTGACGACGCACAAGGTCGCCGACCTGACCGGTCCTGGACTGACCAACAGGTTCCGCATGGAGGCCACCGACCTGGGCATCCCCGCCAGGACCCCGGACGGCCGGACGCTCTTCGTCTTCGGCGACACCTTCGAGGGCGCGGCCGTCGGCGCCGGCTGGTGGCGCTCGCCCGTCGGCCTCTACTCCCGCACCACCGACCTGGCAGCCGGCGTCACCTGGTCGGGCGCGGTCGGCGGCGACGCGGCCCAGCAGTTCTGGTACTACGAGCACGACAACCCGGAGTTCTCCACCGTGCTGCCCTCCGACGTGATCACCGTCGGCGGCACCATGTATCTGCACGTCATGGTCAACAGGGGTCTGGGCAACGTCGTCTGGACCGAGATCTGGCGCTCCGACGACTCGGGCGCCAGCTGGCAGCACACCGGCGCCTTCTTCCCCGGCGACCTGCACGGCGGCATGTTCCAGCTGCTGACCTGGGGTCTTGGCAACGACGGCTACGTGTACGTCTACTCCACCGGCTTCCAGCGCGACAAGCCGATCCTCCTCCACCGCGTCCGCGGCGACCGGCTCACCGACCCGGCGGCCTACGAACCCTGGGGCTGGCGCGACGGTGTCTGGGCCTGGGGCAACCCGCCCACCCCGATCCTGGAGGGCCGGTTCGGCGAGCTGTGCCTGCGCCCGCTCGGCGGCAAGTGGATCCTCACCTGGTTCAACGCGGGCGACTACCGGATCGACGCCATCGTCATGGACACCCCCACATCCAACCTCTACACCGCGCACCGCGCCACGTTGATCTGGGGCGGCGCCTGGGGGCAGGAGGACGACTCCCACGTCGCGCAGCTCTACGGCGGCTACATCATCCCCGGCTCCACCCTCAACGACCTCCACCTGTCGGTGAGTCAGTGGAACACGGCGAACAACTGGCCCTACCGCGTCATGCAGTTCCGCGTCCAGGGACTCTGGCCCTGACGCCACGGCCCAGGCTCTGTCCGGGATTGGTGATTCGGCCAACCGGCGGACAGCTCGCTTGACACAATGGGCCCAATGTCCGACCACGACCACGACCAAGCTTCCGCCGAGGCCGGCGCCGCCACGCCCGGGTACGCGGCCTTCACCCACCTCACGGTGCCGCAGGCCCCGCTGTACCGCGCCGTGATGGGTGTGTTCGTCCGTGCCAAGGCCCAGTTCGCCGTGCATCTGCGCCCCGAGGACGTGCACGGCGCGCTGCCCGCGGCGCTCCGCCCCGCCGACCTCGTGGTGGTGACGCGCGGTCTTGACGCGCTGGTCGACTGGGGCAACCTGCGTGCCGACCCCGACACGGCGCGCGTCACCGCCGTCGAGGACTTCTACCGCCGTCGCTTCATCTACCAGTTGACGCGCACCGGCGAAGCCGCCGAGGCCGCACTGGCCGTCTACGACGAGACCCTGGGGCGGCGCGGCGCGCTCCAGGCGGTGGCGCTCGCCGACATCGTCACCCACCTGCGGGTGCTGCTCGGCCAGGCCGCCGAGAACGATCCTGACCCGGCCGTCACCCACATGGCGCTGCTCGCGCTCACCGACCGGTTCACCGGCCTCGCGGAGAACGCCCGCGCCTTCATGGGCTCGTTGCAGCGCACCATCGACCTGCACGACGCCGAGGTCGAGGCGTTCCTCGCCTACAAGGACCGGCTGATCGACTACCTGGAGCGGTTCATCCAGGACCTGATCACCACCGGCGCCGACATCGCGGGCATCCTCGGCGAGTTGGAGGCGGGGCCCGGCGGCGTCGACCGGCTGCTGCGGATCGCCGCCGAGCGCGAGGCCGCCGACGCGGCCCCCGAGGAGAGCGAGACGGCCACCGGCCAGGCGCACGCCAGGTGGCGCGCCCGCTGGGCGGGGCTCGCCGCGTGGTTCCGCAGCACACCTGGTCGCCCGGCACAGGCCAAACTGCTGCGCGCCCGTGCCCTCGGCGCCATTCCTCAACTCCTCGCCGTCGTCTCCTCGTTGAACGAGCGCCGGGCCGGCCGCTCGGACCGCTCCGCCGACTTCCGCACCCTGGCCAGGTGGTTCGCCGAAGCCCCCGACGACGACGCCCGCCACCGGCTGTGGCGCACCGCCTTCGGCCTCTACCCGGCGCGCCACCTCCCCGTGGACGCCGACACCCTGGCCGAGCGCGATGCCCAGCCGGTGCCGGCCGCCACCCCCTGGTCCGAGGCCCCGCCGCTGCGCATCAGCCCACAGCTGCGCAGATCCGGCTCCTACGAACGACGCGGCCGCGCCCGCCGGGTCGAGGACCGTGGCGAGGCCCGGCGCCACCTGGCCGCCGTGGCGCGCAAGCAGGCCGAGGAGATCACCGCCGCCCGTGCCCACCTCGCCACCCCGGGCCCGGTGCGCCTCTCCGACCTCGGCGAGCTCGACCCCACGGCGTTCGGCCTCTTCCTCCAGCTGCTCGGCGACGCCTTGGCGACCTGGCGACCCGGGTGCCAGTCCACCGTCGCCACCAGCAACGACGGCACGATGGAGATCAGGATGAGCGTGCTGCCCGACGCGGGCACGGCCGAGATCGTGACCCCCGGCGGCACGTTCCGCGGCCCCGACCACCTGGTGGATATCATCGACCTGGTGGGGGAGGGGGCGGGACGTGAGCGGCCGTCTTGACGAGTTCAACGCGGCCCGGCGGGAGGCCGAGCTACGGCAGGCCGCCCGGGCCCTGCTGCGCCGTCCGCTGCTGCGTGCCCACGGGGCGACGGCCGAGGAGTTCCGGCTCGTCCGCCAGCACGAGTCCGAGCTGCGCGCCTGGTTCGACCGGAACGTCGGCTGGCCCCTCCAGGTCGACGCGGAGACCGCCAGGCTGCGCAAGCTGCCGGGAACCACCGCCGACTCCACCCACCCGGCGCACGAGGCGAGCCGGGGCGGGCTGCCCTTCACCCGCCGCCGCTACGTCCTGCTCTGCCTGGCGCTGGCCGCGCTCGAGCGCGGCGAGGCGCAGGTCACCCTCGGCAGGCTCGCGGGGCAGGTGGTGCTGGAGGCGGCCGACCCGGCGCTGGCCGCCGCCGGCGTCGTCTTCACCCTGGAGGAGCGCGCCGAGCGAGCCGACCTGGTGGCCGTGGTGCGGCTGCTGATCGACCTCGGGGTGCTGGCCAGGGTCAGCGGCGACGAGAACGCCTACCTCCAGAAGGCGGGGGACGCCCTCTACGACGTCGAACGCCGGGTGCTGGCAGGCATGTTGGCCACCCGGCGCGGCCCCTCCACCGTCGCCGCCGCCGACTTCGAGAACCGTCTCGCCGAACTGGCCGCCGAGACCGCGCTGGACAGCGACGAGCTGCGCAACCGCCACCTCCGCCACACCCTCACCCGCCGCCTGCTCGACGGCCCCGTGCTGCACTACGACGAGCTCACCGAAGCCGAGGTCGCCTACCTCACCGGCCAACGCGGCGCCATCACCCGCCGCATCGGCGAACTCACCGGCCTGGTCCCCGAGGTGCGGGCCGAGGGCATCGCGATGGTCGACCCCGACGACGAGCTCACCGACGTGCGCATGCCAGAACAGGGCACCCACGGCCACGTCACCCTGCTGCTCGCCGAGCACCTGGCCGCCCGGCACTCCGCCGAACTGCCGGAACTCCACGGCCACATCAGGGCCCTGGCCGCCGAATACGGCGCCTACTGGTCCAAGTCGGCCAAGGAACCAGGGGCCGAGGCCGAGCTCGTCGAGCAGGCCCTGACCAAGCTGCACGCCCTCGGCCTGGTCCGCCGGGCACCCACCACCGTCACCGCCCGCCCCGCCCTGGCCCGCTACGCGGTCGGCGAGACCGTCGTCACGGACCCCACCAGCGGGCGCGAGACCGTCAAGAAGGACAAGAAGGAGAGGAAGTCCCGGGCATGAGCGCCACCGCGCCCTCCCCCACCCGATCCCGCTGGCAGCCGCTGCGCCTCGGGCTGGTCGACCTCTTCTACTACGACACCGAGGAGTTCCACTTCCGTGACGGCCGGCTGCTGCTGCGCGGCAACAACGGCACGGGCAAGTCCAAGGTCCTCGCCCTGACTCTGCCGTTCCTCCTCGACGGCGACCTCAGGGCCCACCGCGTCGAGCCCGACGGCGACCCCAAGAAGCGCATGGAGTGGAACCTGCTGCTGGGCGGCGAGCACCCACACGCCGAGCGCCTCGGCTACGCCTGGATCGAGTTCGGTCGCCGCACCGAGACCGGCGAGCCCGAGTTCCGCACCCTCGGCTGCGGCCTCAAGGCGGTCAAGGGCCGTGGCATCGCCCGGCACTGGTTCTTCGTCACCAGCCAGCGCCTCGGCGACCCCGACGGCGGCCTCTCCCTGGTCGACGCCACCCGCACCGCGCTCTCCCGCGACCGGCTCGCCGACGCCATCGAGGGCCACGGCATGGTGTACGACCAGGCCAGGGCCTATCGGCGGGCCGTCGACGAGGCGCTGTTCGGGCTCGGCGAGCAGCGCTACGCGGCCCTCGTCGACCTGCTGATCCAGCTGCGCCAGCCGCAGCTCTCCAAGCGCCCGAGCGAGACCGCCCTCTCGAAGGCGCTCACCGAGTCCCTGCCGCCCATGGAGGCCGCCCTCGTCGCGGACGTCGCCGAGGCGTTCCGTTCACTCGACGAGGAGAAGGCCAACCTGGCGGCGATGTCCGAGGCCAGGGACGCCGCCACCGCCTTCCTCGGGCACTATCGGCGCTACGCCACCGTCGCCGCGCGCCGCAGGGCCAGGACACCGCGCCTCGCCCACTCCCGCTACGAACACCTCCAGCGCGACCTCCACCAGGCACAGGGCGAGCGGACCCGCGCCACCGAGGCCATCACCGCCGCCGAGGAGGCCATCGCCGTGGCGGAGGAGCGCCACACCCGGCTGCGCGCCGAGGACGCCGCGCTGCGCGCCGGCCCCGAGATGCGCAGCGCGCACGAGCTTGACCGGGCCGCGCGGGAAGCCGACCGCACCACCACCGAAGCCCGCCGCGCCGCCGAGGATCGGGACCGGGCCGCCGAGCGGGCCGGCCGCGCCCAGGCCCGCCTCGCCGACGCCGAGACCCGGCAGCGTGCGGGGAACGACCGCGTCGCCGCCGCGCTCACCCAGGCCGGCGAGGCCGCCAAGGCCGCCGGCATCGGCGAGCCGCACGCCGACCGCGTCGCCGTACCCCTCGCCGCGCCCGACGCCGTGGGTGCCGAGGAGCCGGTCAGCGCCGCCGAGGACCTGACCGACCGCCGCGCCCGGGCCATCGCGCACGCGGAAAGCCTGGCGGCCGGCGCGGAACGCGCCGACGCCGCCCGGCTGGCCGCCGTCGGCCGCGCCGAGGAGGCGGCGGCCGAGCTCAGCGTGTCCGCCGAGCGCCGGGACGCGGCCCAGACCGGCGCGGAGCACGCCGGTCGCGCCCAGGTCACCGCCGTCCGCGACCACCTCGCCGACTGCGTCGAACTGCGCCTCGACGACACCACGGGGCTGCTCGACCAACTCCAGGACTGGAGCGGCCACCTCGAAGGCCCCTATCCCGCGCGCACCGCTGCCGCCGCCACCCACCGCGCCCGCTCCACCGAACTCGCCGAAGCCACTGCCGCGTTGTCCACCCGCGGAACCGCCAGCACCGAGCGCCGCGACACGCTCACCGCCGAGCTGACCGCCCTCGAATCCGGCGGCCAGCGCGGGCCCACACCCCCGCCCACCCGCGCCGCCGACGCCCGCCACGACCGGGCCGGCGCACCCCTGTGGCGCCTGGTCGACTTCCACGACCACGTGGCCGCCGCCGACCGGGCGGGCGTCGAGGCCGCCCTCCAGGCCGCCGGGCTGCTGGACGCCTGGGTGCTCCCCGACGGCACCCCCCTGGCGGCCGGCACCCACGACACCCTGCTCACTCCCGACGCCCCGGCCCCTGGGCCGTCCCTCGCTCAGCTCCTCCGCCCGGCCGTCGACCCCGATGACCCGCGCGCCGCCGCCGTCACACCCGACACCATCACCCGCCTCCTCACCGCCATCGGCTACGGCGAACAGCCCACCCACACCTGGGTCGACGCGCACGGCGCCTTCCGCGTCGGAGCGCTGCGCGGCGCCTGGGCCAAGGACGCCGCCGAGTACCTCGGCGAGGGCGCCCGCGAGGCCGCCCGCCGCGCCCGCATCGCCACCCTTCGCGCCGAACTCGCCGACATCACCGCGGAACTGACGCGCCTCGCGGAGACCACCGCCGCCCTCGCCGACCGCCGCCACACGCTGGACGCCGAGCTCGCCGCCCTCCCCGACGACGCCGGGCTGCGCACCGCGCACGCGCGGGTCGGCGCCGCCGCCGACGCCGTGCACCGCGCCCGCCTCCAGTACGAGGCGCACGCCCGCCGCGCCGCCGACGCCACCCGCGAAGCCGCCGAGACGGCCGAGGTGTTCGTCACCACCGCCCGCGACCTCCAGCTGCCAGCCGAACGCACCGCGCTGCGCGCCGCCACCGAGGCCCTGGCCGCCTACCGCCTCGCCCTGGCCGCCCTCTGGCCCGCCGTCCGCGAGCGCACCGCCGCCGCCCAGGCCGTCACCGTCGAACGAACCGACGCAGACCAGGCCACCGCCCACGCCACCGAACTCGCCGCCCGCGCCGAGACCGCCAACCACGCGGCGCTCGCCGCCCGGCAGCACCACCGGACCCTCGCCGCCACCGTCGGCGCGGCCGTCGCCGAGCTGCAGCGCCGCCTCGCCGAGGTGGCCGCCGCCCTGCGCGCCTGCGACGCCGACCAGAAGCGCGCCCGCCACACCCACACCGAGGCCATCCGCACCCACGGCCAGGCCACCGGCCGGATCCAACAGCTCACCGCCGACGTCGACGCGGCCGTCGACACCCGCACCGAGGCCATCGCCGCCCTCCAACGCTTCGCCGCCACCGGCCTGTTGGCCGTCGCCCTGCCCGATCTCCCCGTCCCGCCAGGCGACGATCCCTGGGCCGCCACCCCCGCCGTCCAACTCGCCCGCGCCATCGAGACCGAACTCGCCGCCACCGACGAGTCCGACGCCGTCTGGGAACGCGTCCAACGCAAGGTCAACGACGAGTTCAAGACCCTGCAGGACGCCCTCTCCCGGCATGGCCACGCGGCCTCCCAGCGCATGCTGGAAGACGGGCTCGTCGTCGACATCCTCTTCCAGGGCAGGGAGCGCGCCGTCCCCGAGCTCGCCACCGCCCTCACCACAGAGGTCGACGAGCTCCAGCGCATGCTGTCGGCCCGCGAGCGCGAGATCCTCGAAACCCACCTCATCACCGAGGTCGCCGGCACCCTCCAGGAACTCATCGGTACCGCGGAACGCCAGGTCCGCCGCATGAACGACGAGCTCGCCGACCGCCCCACCAGCACCGGGATGCTCCTCCGCCTCGTCTGGCGCCCCTCCCGTGCCGCGCCCCCCGGCTTCACCACGGCCCGCGAACGGCTCCGCCAGTCCGCCGACGCCTGGTCGCCCGGCGACCGGGCCGCCATCGGCGACTTCCTCCAGGCCGAGATCGCCCGAGCCCAGGCCGGCGATCCCGCCGGCACCTGGCTCGAACACCTCACCGCCGCCCTCGACTACCGCGCCTGGCACGAGTTCGGCATCGAGCGCCAC
Source organism: Streptomyces mayteni (assembly GCF_054783955.1). Lineage (NCBI taxonomy): Bacteria > Bacillati > Actinomycetota > Actinomycetes > Kitasatosporales > Streptomycetaceae > Streptomyces > Streptomyces mayteni. The sequence goes on from NZ_BAAGPR010000030.1 coordinate 17,471, forward strand.
CAACACGGCCAGTGGCGTTCCGCCACCGGCCCCGCGTCCGGCGGCGAGCGCGTCCTCTCCGTCTCCGTTCCGCTGTTCGCCGCCGCCTCCTCCCACTACGCCACCGCCGGCAACCCCCACGCCCCTCGACTGGTCACCCTGGACGAGGCGTTCGCCGGTGTCGACGACGACTCCCGCGCCAAGTGCCTCGGCCTCCTCAGCGCCTTCGACCTCGACGTCGTCATGACCAGCGAACGCGAATGGGCCTGCTACCCGCAGGTGCCGGGCATCGCCATCGCCCAGCTCTCCCGCGTCGACGAGGTGCCGGCCGTCCTCGTCACCCGCTGGGAATGGGACGGCCACGAGCGCCGCCGCGGCCCGGAACCCAGCCCCGAGCCCCCCGCCCAGGAAGAACTGTGGCTCTCGACCTCCCCCGCCTGACCCGCCTCCTCGGCGCCCCCGAACTGTCCTGGCTGCTCGTCGCCGCCCGCCGTCGGATGGCCAACGACACTCCGCTCTCCGGCACCGTCTCCCTCACCGACCCCACCGAGGCCCAACGCGCCGCCGCCGAACGGCTCCTGGGCCGCGCCCCGCGCAGCGGTAAGACCCTCACCCTCTCCCTCGACGCGGTGGACGCCGTCCTCCGCCGCGCCGAGATCAGCCCCGGCGGCCTCGCCGAGGCCGTGGTGACCCTCACCGGCCCCGTCCCCTCCCACGCCGAGACCGCCCGACGCGAGGCCGACCACTGGCAGGCCGCCTTCGCCCCCCTCACCACCCTCGTCGGGCGGCGGCCCGAACTCTCCAGCTGGCTCGACGGGTTGCACGCCACCGGCCTGGCCCGCCGCCTGGCCACCACCCCCGAGGAAGCCACCCCGCTCCTCGCCACCCTCACCGCCGTCCTCTCCCAACTCCCCACCCCCGCGACGGAACGCGCCACCTTCGCCGCCCGCGTCTGCGGCGCCGCCCACGCCCTGGACGACGGCCGCCCCCTCGCCACCCTCACCTTCGGCGCCATCCAGGCCCTCACCGGCACACCGCCGGGCGACGGCGCCGAATGGCGCCGCCAGGTCTGGGCCTCGGCCGGCCTGCTCCGGGACGAACTCTCCTCCACCGTCCTCACCCTGGGCCTCCCCGGCGACCCCACCACCCCGACCGGCCGTGCCCTGGCCGCCCTCCACGAGGCCGGCCAGCCGGCCGTCCTCACCCTCCGCCAGCTGACCCTCACCCCACCCTCCCCGCTGACCGGCGTGATCCACGTCTGCGAGAACCCCACCGTCCTCTCCGCCGCCGCCGACCGCCTCGGCCCCGCCTGCCCACCCCTGGTCTGCCTCCAGGGCCAACCCGGCACCGCCGCCCTCACCCTGCTGCGCGCCCTCGCCGCCGGCGGCGCCCGGCTCCACTACCACGGCGACTTCGACTGGGGCGGCCTCCGCATCGCCAACATCCTGCTCCGGCACGTCCCCTGGCACCCCTGGCGGTACACCGCCACCGCCTACCGGTCGGCGACGACCACCCCGCACCCCACGCCCCGCCGCCTCACCGGCACCGTGACCACGGCCACCTGGGACCCCGACCTCGCCCCCGCGATGTCGGCGGCCGGGGTGGTCGTCGAAGAGGAACTGGTCCTCGCCGACCTCCTCGCCGACCTGGCCGGCGGCCCGGCCCCTCAGCCCCCGTCGATCCGCTGACGCCGCGCCAGCACGTGCGCCGCCTCCCGCGTCGCCGGATAGAGCTCCCGATAGAGCCGGTACAACTCCCCATACCCCTCGTGCACTTCCGAATCCGGCTCCACCACCTGTTCCACCGGGTTCCACCCCGCGATATCCCGTTCCACGGCCCGCCCGGTGCCGACCGCCGCCAGGAACGCGTCGCCGTACGCCGCGCCGATCGTGTGCCGCGGCACCTGCTGCGGTCGCCCCGTCACGTCCGAGACGATCCGCGTCCACAGCTCCCGCGCCCCGCCGCCCACCGCCACCAGCCGGGCCGGCGCGCCGCCCGCCTCGGCCATCGCCTCCAGGTTGTGCCGCACCCCGAACGCCGTACCCTCCAGCGCCGCCCGGTACAGATGTCCGCGCCCGTGCCGCAGCGTCAACCCCAGCACCAGGCCCCGCGCGTCAGGATCGAACAGCGGCGTCCGCTCGCCCGCGAAGTACGGCAGCATCAACAGACCCTCCGCGCCCGGCGGTACGGCCGCCGCCTCCGCCACCAGCGTCCCGTACTCCGCCCCGGTCAGCTCCCGCAGCCACCCGGTGACCGCGCCCGACGTGGCCATCCCGGCCGCCAGCGAGTACGTGCCGGGGAACGCGCCACGCGTCGACCACAGCCGGGCGTCGGGCGCCGGCTCGCCCACCACGTTCACCAGGAACATCGTCGTCCCGTACATCACCATCACGTCCCCAGGCGCCGTCACCCCGACCGCCGCTGCCTCCGCCCAGGCGTCCACCGTCCCCGCCACCACCGGCGTCCCGGCCGGCAACCCGGTCAGCTCCGCCGCCTCCCCGGTCACCTCACCCACCACCTCGGCCGGCCACACCAGACGCGGCCACTCCACGTCGGGCGCGACCTCGTCGCACCACTCCTCGATCCACCCACCCCGCCGCAGGTCGTACAGCGGCACGCACTGGCTCGCCGAGTGATGGTCGAGCACATAGGCCCCGGTGAGCCGGTGCACCAGGTACGAACTCGCCATGAACCACCGCCGCGTCGCCGCGAACACCGCCGGCTCCTCGGCCCGCAACCACGCCAACTTCGGCCCCACCGCCTGGCTGGTCAACGGCGACCCGCACCGCTCCAACACCACCGCGTCCCCGAACCGCGCCCGCTGCTCCGCGATCTGCGCCCCCGCCCTGGTGTCCACCCCGTACAGGATCGCCGGCCGCAACGGCTCCCCGTCACCCCCGACCGGCAGCACGCAGGGCCCGATCCCGCTGACCCCGACCGCCGCCACCCGCTCCCCGGCCGGCACCCGCGCCAGCAACTCCCGCACCAGCGCGACGAAGTCGCGCCACCACACCCCGACCGCGTCGTGCTCCACCCACCCGGGACGCGGCGTCGCCACCCCGTGCGCACACTCGGCCCGCGCCACCAACCCCCCGTCCGGCCGGACCAGCACCCCCTTGGACCCGGACGTCCCGATGTCGATCCCGAGCAGCAGCGTCATGGCACCGATACCTACCGCTTCGTGACCCGGAACGCGAGTCGGGCGGACGGGACGCATCCGATACATTACCCAGGGTCATGAAATCGGCGCGTGGAGGGGGATGCGATGTCGAGCTGGGACAGGGAATGGGCCATGCTCCAGGCCCAGGCACGCGCGGACATCGCCCGCCAGCGCACCCCGGACGCGGCGCCGGCCGACCCGGACGTGAGCGTCCCCGTCGACCAACTCCTCACGTCCGCCACCGCCTCCGAGAGCCTGCACGACGACCTGCGCCCCGCGCTCGACCGCGCCGTCACCGACCTCACGGCCGCCGCGGAGTCCCTCCGGCAGTGGACGTTCGGGGAACAACTGACCCGGAGCGCGAGCGGCTGGGGAGAGGCCCTGACCGACACGGCCAACCGGCTACCCGAACACGCCACCGGCCTACGCGCCATCACCGCCGCCATGGTCGGCCTCGACCAGCACCTCCGCGCCTCCTTCCGCGGCTGGAGCACCGTCTGATGCCGGCGACGTACCACGAACTGCTGAACCAGGACCTCCAGCCCCTCGGCACCGCGGTCACCAGCTGGCGTCGGCTGGCCGAGGCGTGCGAGGAGGCGCACGACGGCTCGCACGCCCGCGTCTCCCGCCCGCTGATCGACGCGAGGTGGGCCGGCCAGTCGGCCGACACCGGGCTACGCGCCATGGCCATCACCCAGTCGATCCTCACCACCGCGAGCCGAAACGCCCTGCTGCTCGCCGCCGTCCTGGACGAGGCGAGAACCCGGATGCACGCGGCACAACAGCGGCTGTGCACCGCGGTCGCCGAGGCGGAGGACGCCGGCCACCGCGTCGGCGACGACGGCACCGTCATCCCCCGCCCGCCCCACCCCAGCCCCTCCGACCTCGCGGACCAGGACCGGCTGCTGCGCGAATCCATCCAGGTGGTCGGCTACCAGGCCCGCATCGACGAGGCCGTTGAGCAGGCCAGGGACGCCAGCGGCCAGGCGGCCCGCGCGCTGCGCGAACTCGACCCGTTCACCCTCGACAAGGAGTACGGCGCCCAGAGCACCGACGAAGCGGCGGCGCGGCTCTCCGAGGCCCACGGCATCGGCATCTCGTCCGACGCCATCCCCACGGACCGACCCCCGGCCGAGGCGGCCCGCTGGTGGTCCGGCCTGACCGACCTGGAACGCGACATCCTGCTGGCCACCTACCCGACGGAGCTCGGCGCCCTCGACGGCCTCCCCGCCGAGACCCGCGACCACGCCAACCGCACCGCGCTGGACGCCCAGCTCAACGACTTCCGGGCGCGGGAACACGACCTCGGCTACCACGAGCGCTACATCTACGACGGCCTGACCCGCCTCCAGGAGACGCTGGACGCGCGCACGGGCGCGCCTGAGGAGCAACGGCTCTACCTGCTCGGCTTCGGCACCGAGGACGACGGCCGAGCGATCGTTGCCCAAGGCAACCCGGACACGGCCGCGCACACGGCCGTGTTGGTGCCGGGGACGACGACGGATATAGGGAGTATGCAGGGGCAGATCAATCGGATTGGCGTGATGCAGGACGAGGCGTTGAACCAACAACGTGGTGATGTCTCCGTGATTTCCTGGCTCGGCTACGACGCCCCGGAAATTTCGGACAGTGTGATGACTCGGGAACGCGCCAGCGAAGCAGCCCCGGACCTCCGCGACTTTACCGCCGGCCTCAGAGCCGCTCACGACGGGCCAGACAACCATCTCACCGTGGTGGGCCACAGCTATGGCTCCACCACGGTCGGCGCTGCGGACGCCGGAGGTAACGGCCTGGGAGTCGATGACATCATCGTCTTGGGCAGCCCTGGTATGACGGTATCGAACGTCGATGAGCTGCACATTGCTCCGGACAGACTCTGGGTCGGCGCAGCCTCCGATGACCCGGTGGCTCACAACCTTTCCGGCCTCACTCTCGGTCGTTCGCCACAGCATTTCTGGTTTGGCGACGTACAGGAGATGCCCGTCGATACCTCAGGGCACAGCGCCTACTGGACTCCCGACAGCGCTTCGCTGGAGAACATGGGGCGCATCATCACCGGGGAAGCACCCGGGAACGGAGCGGCGGCACAGTGAAGATCTCTCTGCGGAGCCGCAGCGCGAGGTGGTGCACGACAACCCTTGCCGTCGTGTCGATGTTGGTACTGGGAGGATGTATGTCGGCCAGTGGCGCCAGCGATGACGCGATCAACGACCCGCTACCCCGCATGACGCGCGATGAGGCGGATGAATGGACGACGCACTGGGCTGAGTCGATGGCGAGAAGTGCCGGGGCCGAGCTCGCCCTCGAGACAGTCCGTTCCAGCTTCCTGGATTGCGTGGGTCAGAACGACGAGGTAGCGGATGACGGACGATTCACTCACAGCTATTCTGTTCTGGCCAACATCGAGCCGGAGCGAAACGTCGAAGCCATCCGTTCCATCCGGGACGCGTTGGAGAGCAACGGGCTCGAGATTCAGGGGTATCGCTCGGACCCTTCGCTGAATCCCGCCAATCTGGTGGATGCTCGCCACCCAGAGGATCAGCAGTCCGTCACGGCCGAGGACCACGAGGAGGGACAGTTGCTGTTCATCATCCGAACTCCCTGCCTCCTGCCCCCCGGCGTCGAGCAGCAGCAGTTCGGCTGACCACTCGTCGTTGGGCTCAGCTCACACACGGTGGCTCGCCACGGCACTTCCGGCATCAAGCTGTCTCCTCTTCACCGGCGTCTCGCGAGTCACGCGGCACCACAGGTAGGGAAGGCGCGGTGATGGAGAGACCGGAGAAGTCCCGCCCCTGCAACACCGGCCCGTGCACGGTTCCCCCACTGATCTCGTTCCGCACCTCGCCGTCGCCCGTGCGGACCAGCCGCGCCTCTTGCCCCCAACTCGCCAGGTGCCCACGGAAGTCGGCATCAAGCGCGGCACGCACCGCGAGCGCCGTGCTGAGCGTCTGAGCGCGTTCCGGATCGGAGGGAGCCAGTGCCAGTCGCCTGAGTTCCGCTTCTCCGGAACTCACCGAGGGCGGGCCGTCACCATCGTCCACCGCACCTCGCCGGAAGGGACGCCGCACCAGAGCGAGCAATCCCTCCCACGTCTGCCTGCCGGCCTCACCCCCGGCACCTGCTGCCAACGCGGCGAGTAAGGCCGTCGAGATCGGTTCCATCTCCAACTCCCTGATTCCGGCGTCCAAGCGGATGTCTTTCCGAGACCCTTCCCCCTTCGACCCGGCCGCAAGGTTTTCGCAACGCTTGTGTCCCATACCACGGGCAGCCCCCCATCAGCGGCCGATTCGGCGTCGCAGCCGAGGCGTGCGTTCGGCCGCCACGCCCGGGTCACGGTGATCCGGAGATCCCTTGGGGGGAGATCATGACCTACACCATAGGCCCGCCCGGGCCTGCCGGCGTCGACGACGAGCAGTGGCTGACGATTCGTGACTGCAAGCGGGTACTCGTCGTCGCCTCCACGCTCACCTATTGCCAGCGGTTGCTCGACGTCTTCCGCCTCCTGGAGTCGGACTGGCGGATCCAGGTGGTCTTCACCGTCGCTCCGCATCCTTTTGGCGAGGGAGTCCTGCGTTTCCTGCAGAGCATGGGGTGCCCGGTGCTGCCATGGGAGGAGGCCATCAGGTCCGAGTTCGATCTCGCGCTGGCCTCCGGCTGGGAGGACATCGACAAGGTGCCCAAGCCGCTCGTGCTGCTCTCGCACGGTGCGGGGCACATCAAGCTGGCCCGAGTCTGGACGGGTGCGGCAGGGGAGGAGCGGCCGCCCGGCATGTTCAGCCGGGACAACATCACCCACGATGGCAGGGTGGTGCCGTCCGTCATCGGCCTCGCGCATCACAGCGAGCGGGAGACGCTGGCACGCAGTTGCCCCGAGGCGTTGCCCGTGACGACGGTGGTGGGGGATCCGGCCTACGACCGGCTCCTGGCCTCACTGCCGCACCGCGAGGCCTACCGCAACGCCCTCGGGGTGGAGAGCGGGCAACGACTGCTGGTGGTCACCAGCACCTGGGGGCGGGCGGCCTCCTTCGGACGGCTCGACAGCCTGTTGCACCGGATGGTCGGTGAGCTGCCGAGGCCACGCTTCCGGACGGCCGTCCTCTCGCACCCCAACGTCTGGGCCGGCCACGGATGGTGGCAGATCAGGGCGTGGCTCGCCGGACATCGCCGCCGAGGGGTGGCACTCGTGCCGCCGGAGACCGACTGGCGAGCCCTGCTGGCCGCGGCGGACTACATCATCGGGGATCACGGCTCCGTGACCTCCTACGCCACACTCACCTCGGCGCCCATCGTGCTGGCCCGCTATCCCCACAACCGGGTTCACCGGGCGTCGCCGGCCGCCGCGCTCGCCACGGTCGCCCCGGCGCTGACCTCGGGGCTCCCGCTGGAGGACCAACTCCGCTACGCGAAGTCGGAGTATCGCCGTGAGGAGTTCAAGGCCGTCGCCGCCCGGATCACGTCCAAGCCGGGGGAGTTCAACGCGAACATGCGCCGTCTCATGTACCGGCAGCTGGGCATCGGGGAGCCCGCGTTCCGGCCCTTGGACGCCCCGGCGCCACTCCCTCCGTCCCTCGACGACTGGACCGACGACGCGACGGGGATGGGGGTATGAGGTCCCATCCTGACGTGACCCGTCGCGCGTGCGGCGGGGTTCGCGTCATCGTGGACGAGCACATCCGCGCCGAGTTCAACGAACTGACGGCTCCTGCGGCTCTCGAGTGCGCCGACGTGCTGTACATCCCGGGCGCACGATCGGTCGTGGACGCGCTGTCGATGGTGGACCTCGTGCTGAACCGGTATCCGGGCTGCCTCGTCGTGGTGGCCCGCGAGGGCGACGAGGGTTGCGTGGCGGGTATGCGGGACGGTTGCCGGATCAGAATGGTCCGGGCCGGTGATCGCGCGTCGTCCTTCGGAACTCGCGAGTGCGCGGCCGTCGCCTCGCTCCTGCACGGGCACCTCGTGCTCGGAGCACCTTGGCGGACGTTGCGGTCCATCGAACTGCGGGAGGTGAGCCGCCCGCCGCTGCGTCTGTGGGTAGTGACGCTGAACTGAGGAACTCGTGGGCATCGTGGTACCGACGTCAGCACTACGATGCCCACTGCCATCCGGCCAGACGGAAGCGCTATTCGGCCCCGAGCTGCCCCAGGACGTGCTGTAGCCGCCGGTGATCGACGGGGCTGACGACCGAGAAGGTGGCCATCGCCCGGTCGTAGTGCTCGTGTGCCGTCGGCAAGTCGCCCTCCAGATATGCCAGCTCGCCCAGCATCTCCCGTGTCTTGGCGACCCACAGGTGGCTGCTGGCCTCTTCGAACCGGCCCATCGCCTCACGTAGTTCGCGCCGCCCGGCGTCGTGGGCGCCGGCACGCGCCAGAGCCAGCCCGAGCAGGGCCCCGGCCCGTGTCCCGTCATACACGTCCCCCTCCGCGAGGAGTCCGGCGCGCGCGGCTGTGAGCTGCTCGACAGCCCGCTCATGGTGCTCCTGGTCCAGCGCGAGTTGCCCAAGCCGGAGCAGGGTAAGGGCGGCGCCCCGCCGATAGCCGATCTCGTTCCGCAGCGCGAGGGCGCGAAGGAAGCACTCCTCAGCGTCGGCGAGGCGGCCGGCACCGCGGTACGAACTCCCGAGGCCGCTCCAGGCCTGCGCCTCATCCCGGGGATTGGCTTCGTCGCGCGCGAGTTCGAGAGCCTGCTCGAACCAGCCGATGGCCTCCTCGTACCTTCCGGCGCTGCGAAGGCCGATGCCGCCCGAGGTGAGCATGCGCGACTCTGCCGCCCGGCTCCCGGCATGTCGCGCGGCGGTGAGTCCGATGGCGTGGCACGCGATCCAGTCGTCGTAGAGCCTGAGCCGCTGGAACATCGGCCACATGGCGTCCACGAGTTGCCACGTCGTGGCATCCCAACCGGCGTCGGCCGCAGTGCGTACGGCGACCACCAGCGTCTCGCGGTGAGCCGTCAACCAGTCCAACGCACCGCCCTCGTTGCTGAACTGCTCGGGCTCTTCGGGCGGGAACGCATAGCCGCGGTCCAGGTTTCGGTGGCTGGGCGTGAGCAGTTCCTCGGCTGACGTGGCGACGGTCAGGCACCAGTCGACCAACCGCCGCAGAACCTCGGATCGTGCCGCCTGGGGGTCCTCTACGCGGCCGCGCTGCGCCGCGTGTGCGCGCACCAGGTCATGAAAGCGGAACCGGTCCGGACCGATCTCCTCCAGGAGGTTCGCCTCCACCAGGTCACCGAGCAGGCCATCTGCCACCACTCCGTCCGTCGATCCCACGGCGGCGGCGAGCGCGGAGTCGACGACGTCGACCGGCAACGGCCCGAGGCGTCGGTACAGGGCCGCGACCTCGGGGGCGAGCGTGGCGTACGACTCGTCAAGTGCGTTCTGCATCGTCCTCGTGTCCTCCACGCGTAGAGTCTTCAAGGGGTCGAGGCCCTCCTTCAGGGCCGTCACCGTGGCGTTCACGCGCTGCCCGGGGCGCGCGGCGAGGCGTGCCGCAACCAGGCACAGGGCCAGGGGAAGCCCAGCGCACAGCATCACAAGATCGTTCACTGCCGACTGCTCACGGTCCGCTCGTTCCCGGCCGATGCCGCGAGACAGCAGTTCCACCGACGACCGCTGGTCCAGCTGGCCGAGTTGGTGGAACGCCGCGCCGTCGGTCACGAGACCGGTGAGCCTTCGACGACTGGTGACCACCACCAGGGCACCGGGAGCGCTTGGCAGCATCGCCCTCACCTGGGCCGCGGACAGCGCATTGTCGAACATCACGCAGAACCCGAGGTCCCTCGTCAACGAGCGCCACATCGCGGCGCGTTCTGTCAGATCCACCGGAAACTCCCTCAATCCGAAGGACCGTAGAAGAAGCCCGAGCACGTCCCGGACGTCGGGCTTGTCGCGAGGGCCGAATCCTCGTAGATCAACGTAGAGGTGTCCCGCTGGAAACTCCGCCGTTCGGCCCTGTAGCCATCGTGACACCAGTGTGGTCTTGCCGACGCCGGCGAGCCCCGTCACCACGATGAGCTGAGGCACCGAGGCTTCCCGCCCCTCCCGCAGGGCGTCCAGAGCTCGCAAGTCCCTCTCTCGGCCGACGAAATGCGCGGGCACGGGGAGGAGTTGACGGGGAACCGTGTGCTGCGCCTCGGCTTCTGATCGCTGATGGAAGTGAATGCCTCCGGAAATATCGCGAGCCTGCACAATCGGGCCCGTGAGCTGTGGGTTTCCGTCGATGATGTTCCTGTGCGCACGTGGATCCGACTCCATGACACATCCCCCCGACGCGTCTCGTCGATAGTCACGGACCACAAGTCTGATCGATGTTCCTGATTTCGAACAAGACCGCGATCTCGCTCACCCCGAAGTCAGACGGCTCGGGCTAGCCACGTGGCCGACGCTATGCAACCCTCTTTGTTGACAAGAGCACGTTGGGGAGCAATACCGGCCTGGAGGGGGAGCTGGTGGAGTTCCGCATCCTTGGCACCATCGAGTTATGGCACGGCGAGCACTCCCACGTTCTGGGGCCCACGAAGGAGGGTATGGCCCTGGCCTCTCTGGCCCTGGCCGCTGGCCGTCCCGTCCCGGTTGACGTCCTGCTGAACCGACTCTGGGATGATCGCCCACCCGAACGCGCCCTGGAGAATCTGCGCACCTATGTCTCTCGGCTGCGCCGGATCATGGTGGCCGTCGCCAGCGGGCAGGATGGGCCAGAGGTCAAGCGGGCCGGTACGGGTGCCTACGTCCTCCACGCCGACCTGCAGTCCGTCGACCTCCACCGGCATGCCACCCTCGCCGCCCAAGCCCGCTCGCTTGCCGACAGTGGTGAGGACCAACAGGCCCTGCACCTCGCTGAGCTGGCCGATCGCTTGTGGCGCGGCGATCCGCTCAATGGGGTCGTCGGGCAGTGGGCCGAGGACATCCGGTCGGCCTTCGCGCGCCAACGAGTCGCGGTCGCCCTGATTCGGGCGAGTGCCGCCCTACGGCGTGGCCATTTCGCCGACATCGTTGGTGACCTCGAAACGCTCACCGTCCAGCACCCGAGCGATGAGGCCCTTGCCGAGCACCTCATGCTCGCCCTGTACGGGTGCGGGCGGCCCCTTGAGGCCCTGGATGTCTATCGGAGGATCCGAGTGGAGCTCCACGAGTTCGGCTCGGATCCCGGTCCTCGACTGCGCCGTCTCCAGCAGGCCGTCCTGCGGCAGGCCCCCATCGACGGGCTCATACCTGGTGGCGTCACCGCCGGTGGTCGGCAGTTCGCCATGCCGGTCCCCAACAATCTGCCGCGCCGCACTCAACTGGTCGGCCGCGAAGTCCAGATGGAACGCATCAGGTCGGCCGTGGTACAGGCGCAGAGCACGGCGGGCCGTGTGATCGGTCTTGAGGCGATCGACGGAATGGGCGGGGTCGGCAAGACCGTCCTGGCCACGGAGGCCGCCCACGAACTCCGCGACCTCTTCCCCGACGGGCAGTTCGTCGTGGAACTGCGCACTCATTCCGGAGATCAGAAGCCGGTCGGGCCTGCCACGGCGCTCGACATGCTGCTGCGTAGCTTCGGCGTTCCGCCCGAGAAGATCCCCCGGGATCTTGACGAGGCCACGGCTCTGTGGCGCTCGGTTCTCGCTCAACGCCGTGCTCTGGTGATCCTTGATGATGTCGCCGACCCAGCCCAGATTCTTCCTCTGCTGCCCGGCGAATCCTCCTCCCTGGTGATCGCGACGAGCCGCCGCCGGCTGAGCGGCCTCCCGGGGCTGCGCCGAGTGCCGCTCGACGTGCTGACAGAGGAACACGCCGTCACGCTGTTCAGAAGCCGGGTGGATGGCCGCGAGCGGACAGCGGTGAGATCCGACGTGGCCGCTATCGTCCGCATCTGCGGATTCCTTCCCCTCGCGATCGAGATCGTCGCGAGTCGCATGAACTCCCACCCCCTGTGGACCGCCGGCGATCTGGCCCGCCGGCTCTCTGACGGCGGGCGTCTCCTGGAGATCCGCGACGGCTACCACGACATCACCCAGATCTTCGCCTTCTCCTACCGATGGCTGAGCGGACGCCAGCAGGCGGCTTTCCGATGCCTCGGAGCGCATTCGGGGGTGGAACTCGGACCGCACGGCGCCGCCGCCCTCCTGGGCTTGCCACTCAACGAAACCGAGCATCTCATCGAGGATCTCCTCAACCAGAACCTGATCCAGGAGCCCCGGCCCCATCGGTACCGGATGCATGACCTGGTGCGAGACTATGCCCGCAGCCTGGCCACCACCGCAGAACTGGTTGACGAGAACACGCGCGCCGCCGACCGCCTCGTCGACTTCTACCTACACGTGGTGGATCGGGCCGACAGACTTCTCTTTCCGTACCGGCCGCGCACCACGGTCGGCGTCCGTCACCATCCGACCGCACTTCCTTCCTGGCCCGACCACGCCGCCGTGCGTGACTGGTTGGCCGAGGAGCGGTCGGAACTGCTCGCGGCTGCCGATGCCGCCTGGGAACTTGGTCCCCCCGGCCGAGCGGCGCTCCTCACCGAGGCCCTCGGCGGATTCCTCGACTCGCTGCGCCACATAACCACCGCCGAGCGGCTGCACCAACGGGCTGTGTTCCACTGGCGTTCGACTGGCGACCCGGGCATGGAGGCGCGCAGCCTCCTGGATCTCAGCATCGTGCAAACCCGTGCCAGCCGCTATCGGCGGGCCATCACGGCGGCGGAACGAGCGCTCGACCTGGCTCGTCGAGTCGGCGACGGCGAGGTCATCGCCGAGGCGCTGCACCAACTGGCCCTTCCTTACCGGCATCAGGGGCAGCTCAGGAAAGCCCTGGACATGCAGCGGGAAGCGCTTGACATCCGGCTGCGCGACGGCGACATCCTCCAGGGGGCACGTTCCCAGAACAACCTCGGTGTCACGCTGCTACATCTGGGCGAGTACGCCTCCGCTGACGCGTCATTCCAGGGTGCGCTCGCAGGCTTCCAGGAATGTGGCGATATGGGGAATATGGGGCGCACTCGGAACAATCTTGGAGATCTCTATCGCGCCACGGGAGCCCACCGCCGTGCTCGAGAGTCCTATGAGATCGCCTTGGTGCTCGCCACCGACCATGGATCGTTGGCCGACCGCACGACGGTGCAGATGAACGTCGCTGATTCCCTCCGGAAGTTCCGGGAACTGGACCCGGCGCTCGTTCTCTACCGCGAGACGCTCTCCATCTTCCGTCAACTCGGCGAGAAGCGCTGGGAGTCAACGGCCCTGACGGGTATCGGGGCGACGCTTCGGGAAAAGGGGCAGTGTGACGAGGCGCTCGCGCATCACGGCAGGGCGCTCGAAATTGCTCAGGAAATCAAAGCGGCGACGGAAGAGGCCCAAGCCCTGGTCGAGTTGGGGCTCACCGAGCAGCGACTGGGCCGGCATGAGGCGGCTTCGCTCCATGTCGAATCAGCCCTGCTCATCGCCCGGCGGATCGGTGCTGCCGCCGAAGTCGCCGAGGCTGAACGGATACTCGGCGGCCTAGGGTGAAAAGGTTGCTCCGCTGGCAGGTCGTCTACGCGGAGAGACTCCATCCAGGCGGGGCGGGGGAACCCCTGATAGATGTAGACTCCCGATACCTGGTTACCGGGCTCATGTCCTTCTGCCGCACGCCAATTTGATCTTGCGGTCGGGTCCTATTACGATCTTGGAGAACCGTTTCTCCATGTTCTCGATAGGAAACGCACGTGGAAATCGTGGTTGCGGTGCTCATGGCGTTCGGGCCCAGTGATGCCCCCGCCTCCGGCGGCGCGGTCGGCCTGACGGCGACGCAGGCCGCATCAGACTCGTTCCAGTCCCAGTCCCAGTCCGACCGGTTGCGGGATGCGGCCCCTGCGGTGAAGACATCTGTCGCCTACCGGGAGTCGGCCTGTATCGATTCGTGATGCCCTGACCCCTCGAGGTCGCTGCCCCTCGGTCTTGGTGCCGAGGGGCACCCTTGTTCCCGCAGGCAGGCCAGACCAGTCACTCCCTCCCACGAGACGGGGAGGCCGCGGACTTCCATCGTCAAGCGGCTGCCGGCGACCGCCTGACCGGGTGGGGGACGGCGTCATGGCCCACGGACCGCGTCCGCGAGATCGACATCGCCCGCCGCGATCACCTTGCCGAACAGCCACACGAGCCGCACCGCCCGGGCCACGCCCAGCACCATGGCCCCCTCCGCCAGCCAGTGCGCACCCCCCGGATCCCGGTGCGTCGTGTCCAGAATCGTGGCCAGCAGACACAGGCCCGCGACCACAAGGGTCGCGCTGAGGATGCTCACCCAGTTCCGCCGGAACACCGGCCCAAGCTGCGGACTCGTCCGTAGCTGACGCATCCGGCGGCCCGTGGACGCCGCGTACTGGGCGATGGCCGCGGTGATGAAGCCGCCGACGATCGCCGCCACCGTCGCCGTCGTCGTGTAGATCGCGATCCGCTGTTCGCGCGACGGCCACTCCAGCACGTCCCCGCCGCCAAGGAGCGCCACGAGACCCGCATGCCCGCCCGTGACACACACGGCGATCAACCAGTCAGCGGACGGCCGAGCAGCCCATCGGCTGTGCAGCCTCAATAGCCAGTTGTCGTTGTTCACGGCGCCTCCCCACCCAGTCCCAGGACCCACCGCGACTCGCGGTGGGATCCACGCTAGCCGTCGGCACCGACAGCCTCACGCAGTCGCCCGTCGTGGTCTTGGGCGGCCTTGAGCACGGCCTCGACCGCGAACCGCAGATCCACTGAGCGCCCGTCCGTGTAAGCCACGGGCACGTCCACCTGGGCCGTGATCCGCTCCGAGATGAAGTCCAGGGGTTGGGTCACCAGAGTCTGCCGGTAGGGGTCTCGCACCGACACTCGGCCGCTCACGGACCGCACCACGCCCTCCTCGTCCACCCACTCGTCGAGGTCGGGCATGAAACTCAGCACATCTCGGCGTAGCCCGGCCGCGGCCTGGTTCCTGCGCCGCGGATCCAGCTTTTTTGCCCCTCGCTGCGCCACCCGCAGCGTCAGGCTGACCTCGGTACCCGGATGCTGCCGTCCGATTTCCCGCATCATGCGGCCGAAGTCGGACGTCTCACGCAACGCCGTCGCGCTGTCCGGGGCGGCCGGTTCCAGTTCCACGGTGAGCTCAGTCACCGCCTCCATCTGGTCCAGCACCTTTCGAGCGTCGGCGTGGATCACCGGCCGCAGCTCCACCTCCCCACACGGCAGTTGAACCCCGTTGAGCCACTTGGTGATGGCGCTCACCCGAGGTGCCGACAACCCACCACTCAACGTGCCGATCACATTGCCATAGGGCAGAAAGCAGATCGTCGTTACGTGCACGACATCGGTCCCGGTCGCAAGACGCAGCGCCTCGATGGTGCCGCTGCCATGGTTGAACTGGTGTGGCACTTCACCGGTGATCTTGGCGAGCAGCAGATGATCCGCTGAGGTTCCCTCGTCCACCGCCCCGATCAGCCGGTCATCGCCACTGACGATGGTCCGCTCAACGGGCGGCTTCGCCTTCACCTCCGCCAGGAAGGCCGACCAGTCCTGTGGTGTCATCCGTGGATGCTCACCGTGCGACCGCACGATCTCGAAGAAGTACGCCGTCCGCTTCCTGGTCGCGGCCATGCCACCCTCACCCCTTCAACGCCAGCCCGCACCGTCCCCGCCCGCGCGCGATCCGCGGCCCACGATCGTAGCCGTATGCTGTGGCCTCGGTACAACGTCGGCACACCGCCCCCGACCGGGGCAATCCAGGTCCGGACCGCGACGCCGCGATGTCCGACCGGCGCACTAGGCTGCGGGATGGCGCCGCCGAACGTGCTAGGCCACAGAAGCGTGGAGCCGAGGAACGCAACACGAAGGGGGAGGCGCACACCCGTGACGCCCACAGGCAGCTCGTCCTCTCCCCGCCCCAAGCCCGGCCCATCGCAGGTCAAGCGGTGGTACCAGACCCGGCCCTCCCCCTACGCCTGGGAGCAGTCGGCCCTCGACCACATCAGGCGCCGCATGCCGAACTCCGCGCCACACTACGCCTGGGCCACGTTCTCCTTCACCGCCGCCAGCGGTCGGGTCAACGAGTGTGATGTCCTCATAGCAACTCCGCGCGGCCTGTACCTCGTTGAGGTGAAATCCCATCCGGGACAGCTGACCAACTCCGGTGACACCTGGAGCTTCCGCGCCTCCGACGGCCGGGTCCGCACCATCCGCAATCCGCTGCACCTGACCGACATCAAGTCCAAGGACCTCAAGGACCGGCTCCGTTGGGCGGTCAGTGAGATGCGGCTGCCCGTGTCCATCCCCCGC
The DNA here is from genome assembly GCF_054783955.1 of Streptomyces mayteni. Lineage (NCBI taxonomy): Bacteria > Bacillati > Actinomycetota > Actinomycetes > Kitasatosporales > Streptomycetaceae > Streptomyces > Streptomyces mayteni. The sequence continues at coordinate 33,870 of NZ_BAAGPR010000030.1, forward strand.
ATCGAACCCGTCGTCTTCCTCTCCGACGCACAGCTCAGCAGCGAACTCGACGCCGTGCAGCGCACCCGCGTCTTCGGCCGGGACGGGGCACCCACCGGGCTGCCCGGCATCTGGGACGACTTCCTCGGCCAGCCGCCCGAGCGCGAGAGCCAGCGCGTCACCGAGCAGTTCACCCGGCACCTGCCGCAGCTGATGCAGCGCATCGGGGTCAGCGCCTCCACCAAGCACCTCATCTTCGGCGACGAGTGGAAGCTGTCGCCCCGCCCCCTGGACGCGGGGCCCACCTGGGAGGACCGGCTGGCGGAGCGCCGGACGCCCATCCACGAGGAGGGCCGCGTCCGCCTCTACCTCGTCGAACAGCAGGCCACCGACGAGCAGCGCCGCTCCACCACCCGCGCCGCCCAGCGCGAGTACCAGATGCTCCAGGGCATCGCGCACCCCGGGATCGCCCAGGCCGTCGACTTCCGGCAGCACGACGCGGGCCCGGCCATCCTCTTCCGCCATCGGGCCGCCGACCTGCGTCTCGACAACTATCTCGCCGTCCATGGCCCCCGGCTCTCCGAGACGGCACGCCGCGGCATGGTCCGCCAACTGGCCGACGCCGTGCGCTACGCCCACCGCAGGTCCCTCTACCACCGCGCGCTGGCCTCCCGCTCGGTCTATGTGACCGCCAGGGAGAACGGGGCGGATCCCGTCCTGCGGATCACCGACTGGCAGGCGGCGGCCCGCGACTTCGACACGGCCTCGCTCCGCTCCCTCGGCAACACCATCCTCACCCAGCGGCACCTGGAGGACGGCTCGCTGGCCTACCTGGCCCCCGAGGCCGAGAGCGAGCACCCCGACCCGGTCGTGATGGACATCTTCGGCCTCGGCGCCGTCGCCTACCACGTCCTCACCGGGCTGCCGCCGGCGGACAGCAGGGCGGCGCTCAAGCAGCGCCTCCAGGCCGACGGCGGCCTCCACCTGTACGCCGTCAGCGACTCCCTCGACGCCGACCTGGACGAGCTGATCTACGCGGCCACCCGCACCTCGGCCGACGACCGGTTGCAGTCGGCCGACGCCTTTCTCGACCGCCTGGACGAGGTCGAACGCGAGACCGCCCGCCGGGCACACGCCGTCGAGGCAGACCCGCTCACCGCGACCGCGGGCCAGGCCATCGAGGGCGGCTGGACCATCGAACGGGTCCTCGGCGCCGGCTCCACCGCTCGCGCGCTGTTCGTCAGCCGCGTCACCGAAGACCAGTACGGCGGCGAGCAGCGCCAGGAACGCGTGCTCAAGGTCGCCAGGGACGCGCAGAAGAACGACCGCCTCGAAGCGGAGGCCAAGGCGCTCCAGGAGGTGGGCGGCGACCGCATCGTCAAGCTCCTGGATCCCCCCCACCCCGTCGCAGGCCGCATCGTCATCGCCGTGAGCTTCGCCGGCCACCAGACCCTGGCCCAACGACTGCGCGACAAGGGCCGCCTGGGCTGGCGGGAGCTGTCCACCTTCGGCGAGGACCTGTTCCGCGCGGTCGAGGTGCTGGCCGGCAGCGGGGTACGACACCGCGACCTCAAGCCCGACAACCTGGGCATCATCACCCGCCCCGGCGACGGCCAGGCGCAGCTGATGCTGTTCGACTTCTCGCTCGCCGACGTGCGGGACGGCGACATCAAGGCCGGCACCCGCGGCTACCTCGACCCGTTCCTCGGCCAACCCCGGCGCCCCACCTACGACGACCACGCGGAGTGCTACGCCGCGGCCGTGGTGCTGCACGAGATGGCATCCGGCGAACGCCCGGTCTGGGGCGATGGCGCGACCGACCCGCTGTCGGGCCTCGACGACGAACACCCCCAGCTGAGCAGGGACCTCTTCGAACCCGCCTTGGCGGCCGGCCTGGAGGCGTTCTTCCAGCGCGCCCTGCACCGCGACGCACACCGCCGTCACGAGTCGTGGCGACAGATGCGCGATCACTGGCGGGCCATCTTCAGCGACGCCCAGGGACCCCGACCGGACGACGCCGCCGAGTCGGACAGCGAAGCCCCCAGAGACCAGTGCGCGGAGCGGGCCCAGCTCGACACGCTTCTGGAGGAGGCCGGGCTCACCCCCACCGCGGTGGCCGTCGCCGACGAGTACGGCGCCAGCATCGTCCAGGAGTTCCTCGGCATCCCCCGCCACCGGCTCCGGAACCAGCGCGGCGTCGGCAAGAACGTCCAGCTGGAGCTCAGCAGGCGGCACCGTCAGTGGACCACCGCCCTCCGCACCCGAAAGGCGACGCCCCCCGCCTCGGCGACCGGCGCGCCACCGGCCCCGGAACAGGCCGACGCCCGGCTGAGCATCGAACACCTCGCGGAGCTCCTCAACCCCGTGCCCCCGGGCCGCAGGGACAACAAGCGCCCCCTGGTCATCGCCGCCATGCTCGGCCTGCCCGCCCCCGAGGGGGCACCCGCCGAGGTCAACGATCTCGGACCCTGGCCCACCGGGCGGGAGGTGGCGGCCGCCCTCGGCCTCTCGGTGACCACGGTCTCCGGCCACCTCACCTCCGCCACCAAGGAGTGGGCGGCCATGGAGTGGCTGACCCAGGTGCGCGAGGAAATCGTCGAGATCGTCGGCGCAAGGGGCCGTGTGGCCACCGTCGAGGAGGCGGCCAGGGAGCTGCGCGCCCGACACGGGGCGTCCGAGCCGACGGCCGCCAGGACGTTTGCCCTGGTCCGTGCGGCTCTCGCTGCGGAGACCCACGTCACCAAGGGGAAGGGCACCGACTCCGGCCCCGAGCACGAGCCCCGCTTCGGCGCCCTGCGCCGCCGAGGCCGCGTGCTGATCGCCCTGCACTCCCTGCCAGGCTCCGAAGCCCCAACCGCCGAGGAGTACGCGGCCTACGTCATGGATCTCGGCGAGAAGGCCGACGAACTGGCCGCCGCCGACCCTCTGCTCGACAGCGCCTCGGTGTTCCGTCAGCTCCGCAACGTGGCCGGCCCGCCCGGCATGGAGCCCCTGCCGGACCCGCGCATCCTGACCCTCGCCGCGCTCGCGTCCACCACCGCCGCCGCCTCGCCGAAGCAGGAGCTCTACCCCAAGGCGCTCCCGCTCTCACGAGCACTCCAACTCTCCCAGGCCGCGGCCGGTGTGCGGCGCGACGTCGGCATCAGCCTCGACGGCCTGCTGGCCCGGGTGCGCTCGCGGTTCCCGGAGCTGACCCTCGGCACACCCACCTATGTCGAGGTCGAAGAGGCCCTCAAGGAGGCCGGCTTCCCCTTCGCCTACCAGGCGGACCGCTTCCGCCCCCCAGCCCCGCCCGAGCCTCCCGCCACCAGCCGCTTCCGCACGTCCACCTCGTCCAGCATCGCGGCCGCCGGCACCCTGGCCGCCGCCGCGGCCGCCGGCCGGGACCCCGAGGCCCTGCTGCGCGCCAAGCTCACCTCCGCCCTCGACCGCGGCGGCTTTCTGGCACTCAACGTCCACGTCAGGCGGCTGCCCGGCGCCGCGAAGCTGATCAGCGAGGCCTTCCCCGTCGCCCCGGTCAACCTGAGCCGTCTCTTCCTCACCGAGTTCCGCGCCCTGGCCGCCGCACACCACACCGACTGGTCCCAGGTGCTCGCCGCCGACACCCGCTACTCCCGCACCCAGGAACTCCCCGGCGGCCTCCGCTCCTACGTCTCCCGCGTCTGGCAGCGCGTCGCCGACCGGCTGGACGAGATCGCCGCCCGCGACGCCCGCGCCGTGCTGTTCGTCCACACCGCCGGTCTTCTCGCCCACTACTACCCGGCCGGCGGTCACGACCTGCTGGTCGCCCTCCAACGCGCGGCCCGCCGCCCGGGCGCCACCCCCCACGGGCTGTGGCTCCTGACCCCGACCAGCAGCTCCTACGCCACCCCCGAGATCGACGGCAGGATCGTGGAGATCACCGGCGGCGACGCCGAACGCGCGGTGCTCACCGAGAACTTCCTCACCGAGCTGCGGAACGCGCCCGCCGTCGTCGCGGCGACATAGCGCGAGCGCAGCACTTGGATTGGGGAGGCGCCGTGCCTGTCACGCGCCGGCCTCCGCAGGCGACGAGTGCTCCCCGCGCGGCGTCGGCACGGGAAGCGCGCCCTCCTCGACCAGCGACGAGACCGCCTCGGCGTGCTCTCTGATCAGGTAGTCCATCGCGTGCTCGCTGGACGACTGGTACTCCAACTCCTCCTGGTAGAACCGCAGTCGCTCCGCGCAGTCCTCGATGATCTCGCCCCAGGTACGGACCCAGACCCGCCATGCCCCGTGGTCCACCGCGCAGCCCGGTGTCCGGTTCTTCTGGTGGGCGAGATCCCGCAACATGGTCGTCATGTTGTTGCCGACCAGCCAGAAGTCCCAGGTCACGCGAGTGTCGCGGAAACGGTCGTCGGACATGACGGCCGCCGCGTAGCTGTTCAGCTGCTCGAGCTCCTTGATGCCCAACACGAGACTGGGCCGCTTGAGCTCCACGATCAGGTGGTGCCGCTCGCCCTTCCGTAGTGGCCCTGACCGGGACAGCATGAGATCGACGATGCCGCGCCGCCCGTCCTCGCGCCGCACCTCTGCGCCGCGTGGCTCGGGACGTCCCAGCAGCTCCAGGTGTCGCTCCAACACGTGGGTGAGGCTACGGTCGCTGGCGTACAGGCCGTACTCCTCGCCGAAGATCCAGCACTCGCTCTCCAGGATGCGGTGAAGCTCGCCGCGTTCCTTGACCCGGCCCTTGGCCTCCGGATCGAAGGCCAGGTGTTCCAGGGCTGCGAGGAAGTCCAGCCGCCCGGTGACCTCGGTGGAAGCCTTGACGAGCGAGGAGAGCCGGGTGCGGTCCAGCAGCCTTACCAGGTCGGTCTGTTCCTGCTTGGTGAGGGAGAACACCTCCTCCAGGATGCGCAACGTCGCGGTCGGCTCGTGGGTGAGGGTCGACCGGAGCAGGCCGAGGATGGCCTTCCTGGCCCGCTTGCCGGTGGGCAGGTGCTTGGCGACCGTCGTCGCGACGGTGTCGAACGTCTCCCGCTCGGCACGCTCCCGGCCGTCCGCCGGCTCCCCGGCATAGGGATAGACACCCTCGTCGCGCCATCCGAGGACGACCTCCTGGCGCCGCTCCTCCGCCCGTGATCGGAAGTGCGCCCGCAGTCGATCCCGGGCGGCCGTGATCACCTCTTCGGTTCGCTCGTCCGACACCCAGTCGACGAACGCGGGGTCTGTCCCCTGCTCGTCCTCGAACCCGGACCAGGAGAGATAGGCGGTGAAGTGGAAGCCGGGCGCCTGGATGTCGGGCTTGAGCTGCGCGAGGGACACGCCACGGGCGTCGCACAGGATCAGGGCACGGGTGACCGGCCGGCGCCACTCGATGATTTTGAGGAGCGGCCCGGCTCCGGCTGCGCTGTTGCTGCTGGGCAGTGCGTACTCCGCCACCCGGGCCTGGAGTTCGGCGGGGTCCAGACGTTCACCGTCGAACTCGACGGTGATGTCCGGATACGCCTCAAGGTGCAGCGCGAATGCCGCGGTGAGGGTTGTGAGGGTCGTTCGATCGGTGAGCTTCTGGAGATCGGTTCCGCCGGAAGCCGTGAACACTGTGCCGGTCGGGGCCTGTACCGACTCCGGCTCACTGATGTCGAACTGCTCCATCCCCGCGCGGTCCGACTCGATGACGATGCGGTGCCGGCCATTCGTGCCGTCGGCCACGCTGTCCCAGCGAATCTCGGTGCCGAGTGCGAAGGCGCGAATCCTGCCCTGGCCGTTCTTGCCGTGCAGCATGCGCTTCTTCACCGGGCTGAGGCTGGCGGCCCGCTTCCACGACGTGCCGATCGGCTGGAAGTAGGAGGCGGCCATGTCGGCCGCGATTCCCGTGCCGTCGTCACGGACGACGACCCGGTCCACGCCCCCCAGTTCGTTGGTCTCCAACTCCACCAGGACGCGATCGCACTCGGCGTCCAAGGCGTTCCAGATCAGCTCCTCGACCGCCCCCACCGGGTCGTTCATGCGCGCGAGCTGAGCCACATGCTCACGACCGACTTTGAGGGGCAGCTTGACCACGTCACACGCCTTTCCACGCGCCCGCCAACGGCGGACAGACCGGTTCCCAGACCCGTCTTCTCGGCCCGATCGTATCGATCCGCGTCACCGTTTCTCTCAGGGCCGGCTCGCCCTGTGGTGACGGTGGTACGCGTCAGCCTCCTGATCCGTGCAGGTGGCGGTCGGCGAGGTGCCGGGAGGAACGAGGGGGAGGAAGCGGGCCGGGCGGAGGAGCCAGGCGATGGTGAGGCCCTTACCGGTGACGGTGACCGTCACGGGCTCCCCGCGCGCGAGGTCGTGCACGGCCTTCCACTGGCCGTACTCCAGCCAGGTGTACGCCCGCTCCGCCTCGTCAGGCGGCAGCGCGGACACCACCATCCGCAGCGCGATCCGCACCCAGACCACGGCCTGGGTGGGTGCCCGGAAGGACGCGGAGTGGTGGGAAGTGATCTCCCGCCGCCCCGACGTCGGCGACTGCGGGAAGGTCAGGCACTCGCCCCAATAGCCATGCGTGATCACGGTGTTGCTCCTTGCTGGCCGCCTGGTGGCGGCCGGTGGGACAGCGAGAGTCCGATCTCCCGGGCCGCGTCCGTCAGCAGCGTCATCAACTGGGCGGCGGTCACGGACTCGTACCGCTTCTCACCAGCCGAACCGAAGACGAGGACGAACGAGCCGGCGCCCTGAGCGCGTAACGGAATACGCAGTCCCGGTGTCGTGCCCGGCGCTGCGGTCATGGTGGTGTCCCCCCAGACAGTGCGATTCGCGCTCTCGGACGCGCTGCGGTATCGCCGGAACCCTCAGCCGGAAGAACACCCGTTTCCCGCCACCGGCCACCCGCTCGTATCCGGAGGCGTCGGCGAGATCCTTGACCATGGCGAGCCCACGGCCGTGCTCGTCGTTCTCGCCGGAGTGCTGGGCATGCGGAAGGCCGTGCCCGAAGTCGGTCACGCCCACGGTGAGGTAGCCGTCGGAGACGAGTATGTCGACGACGTACTCCCTGCCGCCCGTGGCGTGTCTCACGGAATTGGTCGCGAGCTCCGAGGTGAGCAGTTCCGCGATGTCGGCGATGTCCTCGCCGAATTCCCAGGCAAGTACCGCGTTGCGTACGGCTTTACGAGCCCGGCTCGGCGAATCCTTACTCGACCAGTAGCGGAATGTCCGCCTGATGCCAACCACACGCGCCTCCTTTCAGAGAGCGGAGTTCGCACACGGGTGCGCCCAACGAACGGGCACACACGTCAAGTTGATGGCTCGCCACCTTGTGTGATGAGTCGTGCACACCGTATGGTGGCCGACATCGAATTGGCAAGCCCGCCATCTGCACGTGTGCAGATGAGCCGTGTTGGTGGTCGACGCCGCTCGGACAGGGCAGACTGAACACAGGAAGCAGGGAGGGAGCATGGCCAGCACGTTCCGCAGCCGAAGGCTCGGCGCTGATCTGCGCGAACTACGCGAGAAGTCGGGGATCGGGGCCGAAGCCGTGGCGGAGGAGATGGGGTTCTCCCGCCCCAAGCTCAGCCGCATCGAGGGCGGCGAGGTCCGCGTCTCGAAGAACGACATCAAGGCGCTGCTGCACCTGTACGGAGTGGACGACAAGGCGCGCCAGGAAGCGTTCTTCCAGGCCGCGCGTGAAGCGCACAAGCACGGCTGGTGGCGGGCCTACCAGGACACGCTGCCGCGCACGTACTCCGAGTACATCTCTCTGGAGGCGGACGCGGTCGAGATCAAGAACTTCGAGCCCATCCTGATTCCTGGCCTGCTCCAGACCGAGGCGTACACCCGGGCAGTGATCCACACCAACCCGGCCGTTCTACCACCCGCCGACATCGACGAGCGGGTGAAGGTGATCCGCGAGCGGCAGGCCGTGCTGGAGCGCAAGTCCCCGGCCCGGCTGTGGGTTGTGATCGGTGAGTCCGCCGTCCGTCAGACGGTCGGCGGCGTCAACGTCATGCGGGAACAGCTCACCCATCTGAGCGGAATGACGGCCTACCAGCACATCGTTATCCAGGTGCTCCCACACACCGCCGGCGCGCATGCTGGGCTCACGGGTGCCTTCGTGGTCTTCGGGCTGCCGCAGGACCCCAGTGTCGTGTGCGTGGAGAACATGACCGGCACGCTCTACATGGACAGCCCCGGCGAACAACGGAGCTATGGCGACGCGTTCGACCATCTGAGAGCGGCGGCGCTGAACCCGGCGGACTCGCTCGCTCTCATCCAGCGAGTGGCAGAGGAAATGCGAGAAGAGTAGGAAAGGGAACGTGATGATATCCCGAGACGGCATCGGGCCGTGGCGCAGGAGCAGCTACAGCGGCGGTAACGGAAACTGCGTCGAGGTTGCCCAGCTCACGCATGACGGCCAAGTCGTGCGGGACTCCAAGAACCCGTCCGGTCCGACACTGAGGTTCGCCGACACCGAGTGGATGGCGTTCATCGCGAGGGCGAGGCGCGGCGAGTTCGACAACTGATCGTCTGGGCTGTGGCCCGCGGGACGCTGATGAGGCGGCTTGCGGGCCACAGCCCTGTGATCTTGCGGTGTGCGGAGAAGTCGTGCGGAGTGGTACATATGTACGTCCGTCGTTGCACAGCCGCATAGGGAGGACCCGCCACTGTGAGCGCGCGCGGAGCGACCAAGGAGGATCTTCTGCTCAAGGACCTGCGCAAGCAGGTCACGGCCCTTGAGGACGACCTCCGGACACGCAGTGAGTCGGTCCCAGCGTACGAGGAGCAGTTGAAGTCCGAGTACGAGCTGGCCCGCGAGGCCGAGCGCATGGCCGCGACGTACGAGTCCTGGCGCGACGAGCGCATCACGCAGATCGCTGCGGCCTGGGTACTGGCCTGTGTTTTCGTCCGCTTCTGCGAGGACAACCGCCTGATCGAGCGCAACTGGCTGGCGGGGGTGACGGACAAGGAGACGGGGCGGGACGGCCTCCGGGACGCGGAGGATCACCACGACGAGTACGTCCAGGCCCACCCCGACAAGAACGACCGCGACTGGCTGCTGGCCTCCTTCGAGCACCTGGCTGGCACGCATCCGGCTGTGGCCGGTCTCTTTGACAGAAACCACAATCCTCTCTGGCAGATGACGCCTTCCTACGAATCGGCCACGGAGCTACTGCGTTTCTGGCGCCGGGTGGGGTCGAATGGAGCGGTCCTTAACAGCTTCTATAGCTCAGATCTGAATACCCGTTTCCTCGGCGATCTTTATCAGGACTTGAGTGAAAATGTGCGTAAGGCGTACGCTCTCCTTCAGACTCCGGTGTTTGTGGAGGAATTCGTTCTTGATCTGACATTTGAGTCGGCTGTCAGAGAATTCGGCATGTCGCCGATTGTGGCTATTCACCAGGCGGACAACACAGTTCGAGAGTTGCATCCTGGATTGCGCGCGATCGACCCGGCCTGCGGGTCCGGTCACTTCCTTTTGGGGTTGTTTGAGCGGTTGCTGCAGAAGTGGCGGGAGATGGACACCGCCCTGGATGACTGGACCTTGATCCGCGAAGCGCTGACTTCAGTTCATGGTTGTGACAAGAATCCTTTCGCGGCGGCGATTGCTCGATTTCGGCTGTTGATTGCGGCACTTAAAGCGGCAGGTGCGCGGCGACTTGATGCGGCCCCAGATTTTCCCATTAATGTCGCAGTCGGAGATGCGCTCTTGCATGGGCGTGGTGCTTCTCAGTGGAGTGAGGATAATCTATTTTCCTCACGAGAGGCATTTTACTTTCGGACTGAGGATGTCAGCGAATACGCGGCGCGCTGTGATCTGTTGACCCGTGACTCTTATCATGTGGTGATCGGTAACCCGCCATACATCACCGTAAGAGACAGGTGTGAGAGTGAAGCTTACCGCAAGGCTTACTTTGCTTGCTCGGGCTCTTATGCATTGTCTGTACCCTTTGCTCAGCGATTCTTTGAGCTTGCCATCCGTGGGTCAGGTGCACGGCGTGGGAGCGCGGGGTTCACGGGGCAGATCACTTCGAATTCTTTTATGAAGCGAGAATTTGGGAAAGTCTTGGTCGAGTCCTTCTTTCAGGGAGGGGCGTATCGGGATTGGCAAACGGGGCTCAGGCGCGACTTTCAGGGTGTCGAATTGACCCATGTCGTTGATACTTCTGGGGCGTATATTCCGGGGCATGGTACTCCGACGGTTATTCTGGTAGGGCGGAATCGTACTGCTTACCAGAGTGACCCCATTCGTGCGGTGCTTGGGATTAAGGGAGAGCCGGAGCGGCCTGCTGATGCGTCGCTGGGGAAGGTGTGGTCGGCGATCGTCAGTCAGGTCAACCAGCCTGGCAGCGAGTCGGAATGGGTGAGTGTGGAGGATGCCCCACGCGGTAGATTTGCTTCCTATCCGTGGTCGCTGGAAGGGGGCGGGGCGGGTGGTTTGCAAAACGCTCTCGAAAGTGGGCGGACCCTTGGTGACAAAGTGGAGGATATTGGGTTCGGTGCCGTCACTCGTGCCGATGATGCCTACTTCTTGGGCGAGGGGGCGTTGCGCCGCGCCGGTGTGCCTGGTGTGTTGACTCGTTTTATGGTTAGTGGAGAGGGCGCCAGAGACTGGCAGGTTGAACAGTCACTGGCTGCTTTGTGGCCGTATGTGCTAGTGGATGCAAACTGTCATACCGTCCGCAGTCCGAAGATCGAGCGGCTTTTGTGGCCAAATCGAGTGATCTTGCGAGAGCGTGTCGCGTACGGAAAGACGCAACTCCAAAGAGGGCTGGAGTGGTTCGAATATTCGATGTTTTTCTGGCGTCGATACGGCGGACTTTCGCTTGCCTTCGCGTGTGTCGCTACCCATAATCACGTGGTCTTGGATAGGGGTGAGAGGCTATTTAATCGTCATGCTCCAATGATCAAACTACCTGGAGCGGCGACTGAAGATGATCACCTGGCGTTGCTGGGTGTACTGAATTCATCAACGGCATGCTTTTGGCTCAAGCAGGTCAGCCAAGGGAAGGGGGGGAGTGGGCTTGGTCGCGGACATCAAGATGAACAGTGGGAAGAGCGATATGAATTTACCGGAACTAAGTTTCAAGATTTCCCTATTCCTGCTAACTTGCCGCTCTCCCTTGGTCGTTCTACTGAGGCCCTATCTCGCGATCTGATCAGATATTCACCATCAAGTGTCTGTGTAGTTGGTGACGTCGTCTCGATCGATTCGCCCCTTCGTGCACGCCTCGATACCGCTCGCGACGCATGGACTAGAACCCGCGAGCAAATGATTGCTCTCCAAGAAGAGTTGGACTGGGAGGTCTACCACGCCTACGGCCTCCTCACCGATGACGAAAGGGTGCGCCTCACCGCGCCCGACCCCACTCCCGAGAACGTCCCTCCCGTCAAGCTCGGGGAGCGTGCCTTCGAAATCGTGATGGCCCGCAAGATGGCCGCCGGCGAGCTGGAAACCACGTGGTTCGAGCGGCACCGTTCAACTCCCATCACCGAGATTCCGTCTCACTGGCCCGCCTGGTACCAGGAGATCGTGCAGGCCCGGATCGACACCATCACCTCCCGCCGCGACATCGCCCTCATCGAGCGCCCGGAGTGCAAGCGCCGTTGGGCAACGGACCCGTGGGAGAAGAAGGAGAAGGCCGCTCTCCGCGCCTGGCTGCTCGACCGTTGCGAGGACAGGGCTCTCTGGTTCCACATCCGGGACCAGGTCGAGCAGCCGCGTCCGCTGACCGTCGGGCAATTGGCTGATGAGCTCAGCAGGCAGGACGACGCCAAGGACATCGCCACCGTCGCGGGGCTGTACGCCGCCCACCTCGGCAAGCCGAACCTCTCCCTGGAACAGGTCCTCCTCGACGTCACCGACGCCGAGCACGTGCCCTACCTCGCCGCCCACCGCTACAAGGACTCCGGCCTTCGTACGCGCGCCCAGTGGGAGGGCGTCTGGGACCTCCAGCGCAAAGAAGACAAGTCCGGTGAGCGCTTGGACATCCCCGTCCCGCCCAAGTACAAGCCCGCCGACTTCGCTAAGACGTCCTACTGGTCGAACCGTGGGAAGCTCGACGTCCCGAAAGAGCGGTTCATCTCCTACCCGGACGCCGGCCCCGACGCCGACCCGACGCCGCTTCTCGGCTGGGCAGGTTGGGATCAGCGGGACCAGGCGCTCGCGCTCCTCACCATCGTGCAGGACCGTACCCGCACCGCCGACTGGCCGACGGAGCGGATCGTGCCTCTCCTCGCGGGGATTCACGAGCTGCTGCCCTGGCTGTGGCAGTGGTTCGCGGAGGTCGACGAGGAGTGGGGCGACGAGTCCGCGGCCGAGGAGATCCAGAGCTTTCTCGATGGCCAACTGGCGGAGCGGGAGCTCACCGTCGACCAGCTCACCTCCTGGCGCCCGGCAAGGAGGACGCGTGGGCGGGCCAAGGTCGGGAGCAAGGCGAGGAAGCCGAGGGAGACAGTGTCTCAGCCACCACTTACTGTAGTGGGCGAAGAAGACGAGTAGATGGCCACCGGGGGGATGGGACCGACGCGATGGGTATGACGGACAGCGACGATCTGTATCTGCGGGATGTACTCGACATGCCGGAGAGCGTGCTCTCCGGCGAGTTCAAGGTGGAGCTGTCCGGGGGGTTCGAGGAGACCGCCCAGCGGATCGACGAGTACGTCGTCACCGAGAATATCGAGCGTGCGCTGCGTCGGGCGCTGAAGATCGTCGAGACGTCCGTCGCGTCGGGCAAGCCCAACGGGGCGTATCTGCACGGCTCGTTCGGCTCCGGTAAGAGCCACTTCATGACCGTGCTGCACGCCATCCTGAACTACGACGAGGCGGCCCGGGCCAAGCAGGATCTCCAGCCGATCATTGCCGACAACAAGGGCTGGATCCAGGAGCGCAAGTTCCTGATGGTGCCCTACCACCTGGTGGGGTCCACCAACCTGGAGTCCGCCATCCTCGGCGGCTACGTTGCCGCCATCCGCCGCATGGACGCAAAAATCCCGGTGCCCCCCGTCTACCGGGCCGACGCGATGCTGGACGACGCCCGCCGGCAGCGGGAGTTCTTCGATGACGACGCGGAGTTCATCCGGTGGCTCGGGAACCCGAACCTGCCGGAGGGGGATGCCAGCACATCCACCCCGGGAGGTGCGGAAGGCGAGGACGGCGACCTGCCGGACCTGGACGCGGCCCCCGGCGTCTGGACGCCGGCCCTGCTGAATGTCGCCTTCTCCGCAGGTCCCGGCGAGACGGAACGTGACTGGCTGGCTTCCGCCCTGCTCTCCGGCCCCTTCTCCTCCTACACCCGTGGCGCGATGGGCGCCAAGGACGCGTTCCTGCCGCTGGAGAACGGGCTGGCCATCATCAGCCAGCACGCCAAGGACCACGGCTTCGACGGCCTGATCCTCTTCCTCGACGAGCTGATCCTCTGGTTGCAGACGCACCTCAAGGAGCGGACCTTCGTCAACGACGAGGTCAACAAGCTGGTCAAGCTCGTCGAGTCCGGCGCGGGCGACCGGGCGCTGCCCATCGTCTCCTTCATCTCCCGGCAGCGGGATCTCGCCCAGCTGATCGGTGAGCACGCCATCGGCGAGGAGGCCAAGAACCTGGAGGACCAGGTCAAGTACCTGGCCGAGCGGATCGACACCATCAGCCTCACCGACCGCAACCTGCCCTCCATCATCAAGAGGCGCGTCTTGGAGCCCAGGGACGAGGTCGGCCGCCGGGCGCTGGAGGCGGCGTTCGCCGTCGTCGAGACCTCCAACCAGGAGACCCGGGACGTCCTGTTGGACGCCAACGGCGCCACGCATGCCGACTGGGACGACTTCAAGGCGCTCTATCCGCTCTCGCCCGCCCTGCTGAACGTGCTCGTCGCGCTCTCCGGCGCTCTCCAGCGCGAGCGCACCGGTCTGCGCCTGATCAAGGAGATGCTCTACCGGCGCCGGGATGACATGAAGGTCGGGCAGCTGATCCCGCTCGGTGATCTGTGGGACGTGCTGGCCGAGGGCATGAGTGAGGCGTTCACCGACCGGCTGCGCCACGAGGCGGACACGGCGATCCGCTTCTACGCGAAGGCACGCGAGGTGTTGCTGGCGAAGCACAAGGGGCAGGCGGACACCGACAAGTTCCGTGCCGACGACCGGTTCATCAAGACGCTGCTGCTGGCGTATCTGGCCCCTGAGGTCCCGGCACTCGAGCGGCTGACCGCCTCCCGGCTGGCCGCTCTCAACCACGGGTCCATCCGGTCCCGCACCGGGCAGACCGACCGGATCGCGAAGGCCAGGATGCAGGAGCTGGTGGCGGAGTTCAGCGGGCCGCTGCGCAGCGAGGGCGAGAGCGACCCGGTGTTCTCGCTCCACCTCTCCGACCTGGACGTGGAGCCGATACTTGACCGGGTCACCGGGCAGGACCAGGCCGGCGTCCGCAAGAACTGGCTCAAGGACTGGCTCTGGAAGCAGCTGGACCTGGAGGACGACGGCCAGTTCGTCAACCGGGGCGAGGTCGTCTGGCACGGTACGCGGCGCACCGTCGAGTTCGTCTTCGCCGACGTCTGTGACCCGTTCGAGCTGCCGGACGGCCACTTCGCCGTGAGCGACCCCGGCGCCGTCCGGATCATCATCGGCTATCCGTTCGCGGACAGCGGTGACCGGCCCACCGCGGCGGAGAACCGGATCTACGCCGCCCAGCGGCAACACAACGGCACAATGCCGACACTGGTGTGGCTGCCCTCGTTCCTCTCCGACCAGCGCAGCAAGCAGTTCAGCCGGCTGCTGAAGATCAACTACCTGCTTGGCCGTGACCGGTTGCGGGAGTACGCCGCGCATCTGGCGTCGGACGACCAGATTCGGCTCCGGCACCAGCTGGAGGCCCAGCGGGAGGTGCTGACCTCCCAGCTGGCGCAGGTGCTGCCACAGGCGTACGGCATCGCGAAGCCCAACGAGTCAGACCTGGGATACACGGTCACCAGCGGGCATGTGCACTCGCTGCTGTCCGGGCACGCCCCGCGCCTCCAGGGCGGTGGGGCCTTCCGGTACAACCTGCTCAAGCTGGCCGACGGCCTGTTGGACACCCTTCACCCCAAGCACCCGAACTTCGACCGTGCCGAGGACCGCAAGCCCGTCACCCCCGCCCAGTTCAAGAAGGTCCACCGGTGGATCACCCGGGCCATGGACGACAGTGGCCGGCGGGTGGTCGTGGACAGCGGGGACCTGGAGCTGGTGCGGCGCGTCGTGCATCCACTGGAGCTCGGCGAGGTGCACGACGGGCCGTTGATCGTCGGGACGGAGTGGCGGCGGGCCATCGACCGACAGGCCGCGCAGCACTCGGACTCCACGGATCGCCTCGACGTCGAGGACGTCCGGCGGTGGATCGCCGACCTGGGCTGGACGGGGCTCGATCGCCTGGTGGGCAACCTGGTCATCGCCACCTACGCCATGCTCGCCGACCGGTCCTGGGTGTTCCGTGGGAAGCCCGAGTCGCCCCCGGAGCTCGACCAGATCGGGCCCGGATGGGAGCTGCGCGCCCAGGAGTTGCCCACCGAGGAGGAGTTCGAGAAGGCCCAGAGCCGTGCCTCGGCGGTCTTCGGCACGACGGTGCCGTCCGCGATGCGGGTCCGCAACGTCCAGGACCTCGCGTCCGGCGTGCTGGCGAAGGCGGCGGAGTGGCGGTCGGCCGTCATAGGCCTGCGCCAGTCGCTGAGCAAGCACCGCATCGCGCTGGGGATCACCGGCGCGGAGCTGACTGCCAGGGAACAGGCCGTGCGGGACGCGACCGACCTGCTGGCCAGGGTGCAGCGCGCCCAGGACATGACGCCGCTCGCCCGGGATCTCGCGGCGGCCACCTACCTCACCAGCGACTTCGTGCTGGGCACCACCATGTCCACCGCCCAGCAGGTGCTGGCCGCGCTGGACGCGCTTGACGAGGCGGACTGGAAGCTCTTCGACGGGGTGCGTCAGTACACCGACCGGGGGGACGGTCTTGCCGACCGGGCGGAGCGCGTGCTGCGGGAGGTCGCCGAGGCGGCGACCGAGCAGGAGAGCGAGAGCGTTCGGCTCGCCTTGGTGCTGAAGCAGGCCAGGAGGCGGGCGCTTGAGGTCATCGCCGACGGCGCACGGCTCACCGCCGTCGCCCCGGCGGCGCCCCAGCCGCCCACCGTGCCGCACCCGACACGTCCCGAGAGCCGTGACCCGGGCGGCGTCAGCCTGACGGCGGGGCAGCCGCCGGTGGACGCCCAGGCAGCGCCCCCCGCTCCCATCGTGCCCGCGCCCACGGGCGAGGGCGCCGCCGGTGAGCCGGCCGCCGCGCCGCCGCGCGTCACGACTCGTTCGCACCGGGTGGTGTCAGGCCCGAGTGGCGTCCTGGAAACCGAGCTCAGCACGGCTCTGGCGAACGTGCGGACCGAACTCCAGGAGATCCAGGAGTACGTCGCCGCCCATCCGGAAGCGGCGATCGAGGTCACCTGGCGGCTCGTGCCCGCCAGCGAACAGGCCGGTGCCAAAGACAGGGGGAACGAGAGCTGATGGCCGCGTCCTCGTCCGTGGCCGTGCCCGAGGTGAGTCAGCGGGTCGTCGCCGGTCTGCTCACCGCCATCGGCGGGGCCGCCGCTCAGATCGACCACCGGCTGGTGCTGGTGCACGGCCGTTACGCCGCGACCGAGCCGCCCACGTTCACCGTGCGGGTCGAGGGATCGCAACCGGAGTCCCCGGACAAGGGGCGCCGTGGGGTGCGGGTCGCGCACGCCACGTCCGTGCTCGGCATCACCGACGCCTGGCAGGAGCACCAGGAGAGCGCGCCGGCCGACCTGTTGGTCGTCACCACCAACGTCGAGGGCGACCGGCTCGGCCTCGACCTGCTGAGCGAGATGCTCCGAACCCGCGTCATCTCCGTCGACCGGGCCGAGATCGTCAAGCAGAAGTTCGGCGCCGCCGATCTCGACCCGCGCCTGCGGAGCGAGGACTGGGCCTGGCTGCTCGACACCCTGATCGCGGCCGAGCCGGAGGAGCGGGACGGCGGCTGGCCCGGCCGGGGCAGCGTCCTCACGCTGGACGCGGCGATGCGTGCCCTGACCGGGGTGCGACTCGGCCTCGATGGCGCGGCGGACGGCGCGGCCGCCGTGGACGTGGACGCGCTGCTGGCCTGGTCGTGCACCGACGACGGGCCCGAGCGCTTCGCCGCGCTGCCCGAGGTCGAGCGGCAGGGCATCGCGCGCTGGCTCGAGCGACGCGCGGGGGAGGCGGCGCCGCTGCTCCTCCGTCTGATCGCCTCAGGCCAGGCGGCGGACGCGATGCCCATCGGGGTGCTGGGGGCCGTGCTGTCCACCGGGGCAGTGCCGCAGGGAGCGTTGCTGTCGTTTGGTGCCCTGTTGGGCCGTGTGGAGTTCACCCTCGCCGAGTTGCACGCCTATGCGCGGGCCGTGGAGGGCACGCTCATCCGCTGGATCGGCGAGGCCGCCGGGGGCGGCCCGGGTCGGGAGGCGGCCCGGCGTCGCGTGCTGGAGATCGTGACGCGCGCCGACGAGCTGGCACGCACGGCGCGGCTGACGGACGTGCTCGCCGCCAACCCCTTCCTGCCTTCCGGATTCCTGGCCCGCTTGGGCGCGCTGGCCGACGCCTTGGCCGAGGGGCCCTCGGCGGCCCAGACGGCCCTCGACCGATTGCGGGAACACCAGCTGGCCGAGGCTTTCCACGCACACCAGCTGCGCTCAGCCGAGATGGCCGTGCGGCTCACCCGCTGGCTGGCCACGCCACCACCAGAGGTGCCGTCCGTGGCGGACGCGCTGCGGGCCCACACCGCTGAGTGGGGGTGGGTGGACCACGCGCTGACCCTGGTGAACGAGCCGATGTACGCCGGCCTTCGGCGGGAGGTGCGACGTCGTCGCGACGCGCTGGATGGTGTGTTCGCGGGCCGCCTTGGCGCGTGGGTCGCCGCACCCGGCACGACGGCGGAACGGCCGGTCGGCCCCGACGGCGTGTTGGCCGTGGAGGACGTGCTGGAGGGGATCGCGGCACCGCTGGTCTCGCAGGCCAACACGAGGTCCGCCGACCGTGACGTGCGGCCTCCGCTGATCATCGTGGTGAGCGGGATGAGCGGCGCGGTCGCGGCCCGTCTTGGCGAGTCGCTGATGGCCGCGGGGCCGTGGATCGAGCTGACGGCCAGCGTCGGACGCCGGGTCACCGCCCTCGCAGCCATCCCGTCGGTGACGGCCGTCAGTCGGGCCGCGCTGCTGTGCGGCCGGCTGGTGCCGGGCGTGCAGGACGATCCGCGGGGTGTCGTGGGTGTCGAGAGCGCCGAGAAGGACGGCTTCGCCGCCTTCTGGGCCACCCGCCGGCACACCGCGACGCTCTTCCACCCGACGGACGTGCCGGGCCCTCCGGGCCAGCCACTCGACGCGCGCCTCGTCGAGGCCATCGCCGCGGATCGCGAGATCGTCGGAGTGGTGCTCGACGGCGTCGAACGGCACCTGGACCACGGCCAGCCGGGCTCCGTCGCGGACTGGACGGCGGACAGCGTGCCCTGCCTTCCCGAGCTGCTGAACGCGGCCCGGGCCCAGGGCCGTCCGGTGGTGTTGGTGTCCGGCTCCGGGCATGTCCTGGATCGAACAGGCGACGACGAGACCGGGCAGGTTGAGGCTGAGGGGGTGGAGTCGGCGCGCTGGCGCACCGGCGGCGCCGGCCCGGGGGAGGTGGCACTCGCGGGGTCCCGGGTGCTGGAGAACGGCGGCCGTGTCACGGCCGCCTGGGATGCCTCGCTGCGCTACACCCCGCGCAAGGCCGGTTACCAGGGTGGAGCCGCGCTCGCAGAGATGGCCGTGCCGGTGCTGGTGCTTGCCCAGTCGGCGGACGGCCTCCCGGCCGGCTGGTCGGTGCTGCCGCGCGAGGCGGTGGAGCCCGGCTGGTGGCGACCGGGCGGGGCCGCCGACGTCGCTGTGGCAGCGAGGGTTCACTCGCCGGAGAAGCGTGAGCGGCCGAAGGCGGCGTCCAAGCGGCGTCAACCGGTGGGTGGCGAGACGCTGTTCGGGTCCGACGCCATCGAGCAGGCGACGGCCGTCGAGCCTGTCGTGCCGGCCGCCGAGTCAAGCCTGGGGTGGCTGGTGGTGGACAGCCCGCTCTACGAACGCCAGGGCAGGTTCGTCCGCAGGACTCCCGAGCGCAAGGCGGTGGCGGCCGTCATCGACGCGCTCGCCGAAGCCGGCGGCAAGCTGTCGATCGGCGCGGTCGTCGCGGCCGTCACGGCCTCGGGCGGCCGGGCGCCCCGACAGCCGGAAGGACTGATCACGGTCCTGTCCCGGCTGCTGAACATCGAGGGCTACGACGTGATCGGCCTGGTCGACTCCCGCAGCCGCGTCAGCCTCAACGTCGAGCAGCTGCGTGAGCAGTTCGGGATCCCGGAGCGCGTGGAGGGAGACGCATGACCCCGGTCACCGAGGTCAGCCCGGTCCGGCGGCGCGAGGTCCTGGAGGCGCTGCGGCGCGGCACGGTGCCCCAGGCGGGGCTCGACCTGTTCGCCGTGGGCCTCGACCGGTTCGCGCCCACGCTCGACGAGCGGGTCGCCACGGTGGCGTCTGGCGGGGCGGCCTTCCACGCCATCCGTGGCGAGTACGGCTCCGGCAAGACGTTCTTCGCCCGCTGGTTGGCCGAGCGCGCCAAGCGGGCCGGCCTCGCGACCGCTGAGATCCAGATCTCCGAGACCGAGACCCCCCTGCATCGGCTCGAGACCGTCTACCGGCGCCTCACACGACAGTTGACCACCGCCACCGAGCCCGCCAGCGCCCTGCGGCCCGTCGTCGACGCCTGGTTCTACACCCTGGAGGAGGACGTCGAGGAAGCTCATCCAGAGCTCGCCGCCGATTCCCAGGCGCTTGAGGCGGCGGTGAACGAGCTGATGGAGGAGCGGCTGCGTGCTGTCGCCCGGACCATGCCTGCCTTCTCGGCCGCCCTGCGCGGCTACCGGAAGGCGACGCTGGCCGGTGACAACGCCACGGCCGAGGCACTGATCGCCTACCTCGGCGGCGAGAAGTCGGTCGCGGCGTCCGCACGCCGGGCGGCCGGCGTGCGGGGAGACCTGGACCACTTCACTGCCCTCGGCTTCCTCCAGGGCCTGCTGACCGTGCTGCGCGACTGTGGTCACCGCGGGCTCCTCGTCGTCATGGACGAGATCGAGACGCTGCAACGGGTCCGCGGCGACGTGCGGGAGAAGGGGCTGAACGCGCTGCGGCAGCTTCTCGACGAGATCGACGCCGGCCGGTTCCCCGGCCTCTTCCTCGTCATCACCGGCACCCCCGCCTTCTACGACGGGCAGCAGGGCGTCCAACGCCTGCCACCGCTGGCCCAGCGACTGGCCACCGATTTCTCCACCGACCCCCGCTTCGACTCCCCGCGCGCCGTGCAGCTGCGGCTGACCGGCTTCGACCTCCCCAAGCTCAACGAACTCGGACGATCCGTACGCGAGTTGTATGTCTCCCGAGCCGGCGCGGCCGAGCGCGTCAGCGAGCGGGCCGACGACGCCTACGTCGCCGAACTGGCAACCGCGATGACCGGACAGCTCGGCGGACGCGTAGGCATCGCCCCCCGCCTCTTCCTCAAGCGGCTGGTGGACGTGCTCGACCGGATCGACGAGCACCCGGAGTTCGACCCGCGCCGCGACTACCCGCTGACGGTGCGCCGGGACGAGCTCAACGACGTCGAGCGCAACGCGGCGCGGGACGCCGACGAGATTCCGTTGGACCTGCCGTGACGGGCGCCCCCGAGCCGCTTGACCTGCTGCACCCGGGCCTCGTCCACCACATCGTCAACACCCTGGGCTGGCCGGGGCTCCGCCCACTCCAGGAAGAGGCGATCCTCCCGCTGCTCGACGGCGCCGACGCCCTGCTCCTCGCCCCCACCGCCGGTGGGAAGACGGAGGCCGCCACCTTCCCACTGCTGTCCCGCATGGCGCGCGGAAACTGGAGCGGCACCTCGGTGTTGTACGTCTGCCCGCTGAAGGCCCTGCTCAACAACCTGCTGCCGCGTCTTGAGTCCTACACCGGATGGCTCGGCCGGACGGCGGCGCTCTGGCACGGTGACGTCACCCAGCCGCGCCGCAAGGCGATCCTGCGGGCGCGCCCCGACGTGCTGCTGACCACGCCGGAATCGCTGGAATCCATGCTGGTCAGCACCAACGTGGATCACCGGGCCTTCTTCTCCGGGCTGCGGACGATCGTGGTCGACGAGGTGCACGCCTTCGCCGGTGACGACCGAGGCTGGCATCTGCTGTCGGTGCTTGAGCGTCTTGAGCGAGTGGTCGGCCAGCCGGTACAGCGCGTCGGCCTTTCGGCGACGGTCGGCAACCCCGAGGAACTGCTGGCGTGGCTCCAGGGATCAGGAGCCGGCGTGCGCACGGCCCAGGTCGTGGCCCCCCACCTGCGCCAAGCCGCCGCACCAAGCGCCCAGCCGCCCGGCGACATCCAACTCGACTACGTCGGTTCGCTCTCCAACGCGGCCACCGTGATCGCCGCGCTGCACCGGGGCGAGAAACGCCTGGTGTTCTGCGAGTCCCGGCAGGCCGTCGAGGAGTTGGGCGCCAGCCTGCGCGCCAAGGGGGTGACGACGTTCCTCTCCCACGCCTCGCTTTCCATCGACGAGCGACGGCGGGCCGAGGAGGCGTTCGCCGAGGCCCGCGACTGTGTGATCGTCTCCACCAGCACGCTGGAACTCGGCATCGACGTGGGCGATCTGGACCGCGTCATCCAGATCGAGGCACCGGCCACCGTGGCTTCGTTCCTGCAACGCCTCGGCCGCACCGGGCGGCGGTCAGGCTCGGACCGCAACTGCCTGTTCCTCACCGTCAGCGAGGACGGGCTGCTCGCCGCCGCCGCGCTGCTGCTGCTGTGGTCCTGCGGCTGGGTCGAGCCGGTCGTCGCCCCGCCAGAACCCCGACACATCGTTGCCCAACAGGTGCTCGCGCTCTGCCTCCAGGAGCACTCCGTCGGCGACCGGCTCTGGCAGGACTGGTGGGGCGGCCTCGGCCCCTTCGGCCCCTCGGCCGAGCCGATCGTCCGCCACCTCGTCGACGAGGGCTATCTCGACCGTGACGGCGGCATGCTCTTCATCGGCCCGGAGGCGGAACGCCGTTTCGGCTACCGGCATTTCATGGACCTGACCGCCGTGTTCACGGCCGCCCCCGAGTTCACGGTGCTCGCCGGCCGCAGCGAGATCGGCACCGCCGACCCCACCCTCCTCACGGAGGAGGTGGCAGGCCCTCGGCGGCTGCTCCTCGCCGGCCGCAGCTGGCAGGTCACCTACATCGACTGGTCCCGCCGGCGCTGCTTCGTCGAGCCGGTGGACGGAGGTGGGAAGGCGCGCTGGAGCGGCGGGCTCTCCAGCCACCGGACACTGTCCTACCAACTGACCAGAGCGGCCAGGGACGTGCTGCTTGGCGCCGACCCGCCGGTGGCCCTGACGAGGCGAGCACAGGCGACGTTGGCCCAGGTCCGCGATGACAACGCCGAGCTGGTGCATCCGGGTGGCACCGTGGTGACGCGGGGCGGGCACGACACCAACGTGCGCTGGTGGACCTGGGCCGGACACCGGGCCAACGCCACCCTCGCGGCCAGCCTGTCGCCCATCGCCGATCCCCTGCAACGCCCCACCGAGACCCACATCCGGCTCCGCGAGGACCTGACCACCCAGGACTGGAAACAGGCCATCGGCCAGGCCGCGGAGCGCCTCAGCCTCCCCGAGGTGGACCCCAGGGCGATCAGGGGCCTGAAGTTCAGCGTCGCCCTTCCCGAGCGCCTCGCCGTCGCCACCCTGGCGGCCCGCCTGGCCGACCTCGACGCCGCCGGGCGCGTCCTCGCGGAACCGGCACGATTCCTGACCTCGCTGCCTGCCACCTGACGGGATTCCCGTTCCCACGGCCCATCTGGTCGGCGGGCGGTTCGGCTGCGGAGCCGGCTCGGGCAGGGTGGCATGGGCACGGTGTGGCGGGCGTACGACGAGCTGATGGACTGGTAGGTCGCGGTCAAGGAGCCGCGCATACCGGAGACCGTTCCGGAGGAGGAACGACCGCCCGCGCCACGGGCGAGACCGTCGCCGGCAGGCCGCTCCTGCCGCACGAGGCCGCGCGGCGGCCGCGGCCCGCCGGCCGGGGCGGCGGGCGCCCCAAAAGCAGACAGCGCTTTCGCGACCCTTGACCCGGAATGGGTGCCGGCATTGACTGATCGCGGTCATGTGTCGGTCGTCAGGGAGAGCCGCATGAGGAAGCGCGTACGGTACGGGAGAACGAGACGGCGCGGCGGGGTCTTGGCCGCCGGTGGCCTGGCCGTGGCCCTCCTCCTCACCACCCCGGCACCCGCCACCGCCGCCGGCGTTGGCGCGGCGCAGCAGGACCGGGGCGTGGCCGCCACCGTGGCGGAGGACCTGACCTGGGAGGCCGTCACCTTCGGGCAGTCCACCGACCTCAACTTCGCGTCCAACGTGCTGCCGGAGAAGGTCGGCACCAACTACGCGCGCCCCGAGGTTCCCGGCACCATCGAGGGCAGCGTCGTCGTGGAGAGCCGTGGCGGCAAGATCGCGCCAGGACATGACGGTCTCACCTTCTACCAGACCGCGCTCGACCCGAACACCGACAACTTCGTGCTCACCGTCGACATGACCGTCGAGCAGTTCGGCCCGGAGACCGGCACCGCGCCCAGCACCCAGGACAGTGCCGGGATCATGGTCCGCGACGTCAACGGACCGCCCCGCCGCGACCCCATGGAGCTCGGCTTCGAGGAACTGCCGGCCGCCTCCAACATGTTCGGCGCCGGCCTGATGCGCCAGGGCGTCGTCTCGCTCGCCCGCACCGGAGTCACCGAACCCTGGGGCACCGTGGGCAGCGAGCTCGACACCACCGCCTTCACCACCGACCCCGCCTACCAGCTGCCCGTCGGCACCCCCGTGTCGCTGCGACTCGAACGCACGGACACCGAGTTCGTCATGTCCACCACCTTCACCCACGCCGGCGAGCCGGCCACCTTCACCCAGCGGGTCGCGGGCGCCGACTGGGTGCAGGACCAGGACCCGGACCACATGTACGTTGGCTTCTACGCCGCCCGCAACGCCCTGGTCACCTTCGAGAACGCCAGCCTCGAACTCTCAGAGGCGGACACCCAGCCACGCGTCGATCCCGAGCCCCTTCTCCCCGCGCCCTCCCTCACGCTGCTCTCCCCGCCCGACAGCAGCGTCCGCGACTACACCCTGCGCGCCCGCCCCACCTACGACGGCACCCTCACCGTCACCCGCGACGGCACGCCGATCGCCTCGTCGCCGGTCAGCGCAGGCGAGCCGTTCAGCCACGAGATCCGGCTCACCCGCGAGGGCACCACCGGGCTCTCCCTCACCTACACGCCCACCGATGGCCCGTCCAGGGACCCCCTCACCCAGACGCTCACCGTCACCCACGCCCCCTACGGCGACACGGGACCACACGCCCGCCGCCCCGGCGTCCACGCCTCGCCCGACGGCACCAGTGCCGCCGCCGGCACCGCCGACGACCCGGTGGACCTCGCCACCGCGCTGCGCTTCGTCGCCCCGGGCCACACGGTCTTCCTGCACGGTGGCACCTACCAGCCCACCGCCGAACCCGTCATCGCCCGGGCCTACTCGGGACTGCCCGACGCGCCCAAGCGGCTCGCCCCCTACGATCCGGCGGAACCCGTCGTCATCGACGGCCGCGACATCCTGCCCAACGGCCTGCGCCTCGACGCCGACCACTGGCGCGTCGACGGCTTCCGCATCACCCACGCGGCGGCCAACGGCATGCGCGTCAGCGGCAGCCACAACACCATCCGGGGCATGGTGTTCGACCACAACCTCAACACCGGCTTCCAGATCAGCGGCACCGGCGGCGACCCCACCCTCTGGCCCGCCCACAACCTCGTCGCCAGCAGCGAGTCACACGACAACCGTGACCTGACCGACATCAACGCCGACGGCTTCGCGGCCAAACTCGGCATCGGCCCGGGCAACGTCTTCCGGAACAACGTCTCGCACCACAACATCGACGACGGCTGGGACCTCTACAACCGCATCAACGAGGGCGCCAACCACCCGATCCTGCTGGAGAACAACATCGCCTACGCCAACGGCCAGTTGAGCGACGGCTACCACGAGGACGGCGACACCGGAAACGGCTTCAAGCTCGGCGGCGAGGGCCTGCCCGTCGCCCACGTCGTACGCGGCAACCTCGCCTTCGGCAACAACATGGACGGCTTCTCGGACAACTTCAACCCCGGCGAGCTCGTCCTGACCAACAACACCGCCTTCAACAACAAGCGCTTCAACTTCCTGATGCGCTCCAACCCCTACGTCGCCCCCGAAGACCAGGGCACCTACCGCGACAACATCTCCCTGCGCACTGCGGGCGAACCGGTGCCCGACTTCATCTCCGGCGACGTCGACCGCACCAACTTCCTCTCCGACGGCGAACGTTCCACCAACGAACCCGCCACCGACACCGTCACGGCCCGCGACTTCGCGAGCCTCACCCCACCCACCCACTACACCTTCACCCGTGAAGGACGCCTCGCGTACGGCGACTTCCTCCGCCTGGCGCCCCGCAGCCCCCTCAACCACGCGGGCACCGACCACGGTCACGTGGGCGCACTCGCCTGGGCTCGCGGCCGGGGCTGACGAGACGTGCGACCGCCGGCCGTGCCAGGGGTGGCAGAGGCGTCAGAACAGCAGGGACCAGGAGTTGAGGGTGCCTTCGTCGATCGAGCGGGTGTCTTCGACGCGCAGGGTCCAGGTGCCGTTGGCCGCGACAGTCGAGGCGTCCACGGTGTAGTCGGTGGGTTCGTCGAATGCTTCCAGTTCGAAGGTGGTGCCGTCGGGGGCGATGAGTTCCATCTCCAGGTCGCTGATGTAGGTGTGGGTGATGTCGACGGTGACGCCCAGTTCTCCGGGGGCGTTGCCCTGGATTCCTGTGACGTCGATGCTTGACTCCGCCATGGCGTGGTCGAGGATCGAAACCGGAGCCGTGCTGCTGAACGCCCCACCACCCGACGAGGGCGTCTGAACCGATGGGGCGGACCCGAAGTCCAGGGACCAGGAGTTGAGGGTGCCCTCGTCGATCGAGAGCGTGTCCTCGATGCGCAGGGTCCAGGTGCCGTTGGCCGCGACCGCCGAGGCGTCCACGGTGTAGTCGGTGGGTTCGTCGAATACTTCCAGTTCGAAGGCGGTGCCGTCGGGGGCGACGAGTTCCATGTTCAGGTCGCCGATGGCGGTGTGGCTGATGTCGACAGTGACACCCAGGTCTCCGGGGGCGTTGCCCGCGAGGCCCGTGACGTCGATGGTCGACTCCGCCGTGGAGTTGTCCTCGATCGAAACCGACGTCGTGTTGCTGAACGCCCCGTCACCAGACGAGGTCGTGCCCGTCCCTTGGTCCTCTGACTGGTTGATGGCGACCAGCACGGCCACGAGCACGCCCAGGGCAGCGAGGGCCACGATCCAGCCCAGCCACTTCATCGCCGAGCCGCCGGAAGACGCTGGCGCGGGGTAGCCGCCCGGGCCCAGCCGGGCGACCGGCGGCACGGGTATGACCGCGAACGGATTCGCTGGTGCCGGCGGCGGTGCCAGGGCCGTCGCCGTCGGCATTGCCTCGGGCGACGCTGGCGACGTATCCGTGACGATCGCGGTCGGTGTGGTGGCGTCGTGCCGCGGCGTGGCCTCCGACGGTGGGGAGTCGAGGAGGGCGAGTGCCTCCGCGACCGTCGGGCGGTCGTCGGGGGCCTTGGCCAGCAGCCGCGTGATGAGGGGCGTCAGCGTCCCCGCGCGCCGCGGCGGCGGGGGATCCTCGTAGGCCACCGCGTGCAGCGAGGCGGGCGTGGAGTCACGGTTGAAGGGCGAGGCGCCTTCGACGGCCTCGTGCAGCGTCACCCCGAGGGAGAAGAGATCGCTCGGCGCCTGCCCCTTCTCGCCGTGGACACGTTCCGGTGCCATATAGGGGACCGAACCGATGACCCCGCCCGTGACGGTGAGTGAGACGTCCGTCTCGTGGGTCGCGATGCCGAAGTCGGTGAGCAGGATCTCGCCGTTGTCGGCGAGCATGACGTTGGCCGGCTTGATGTCACGGTGCACGATCCCCGCCTGGTGCGCCGCGTTGAGCGCCTTCAGCAGGGCCCTGGCCACGTCGGTGGCCTCGCCCACCGACAGCGGGCCGGACTCCCGAAGGCGTTCACCCAGGGCACGGCCCACGACGAGCCGCATGACCATCCACGGAATGTCGTCCTCGACGACGACATCGTGCACGCTCACGATGTTGGGGTGGTCGCGCAGCCTCGCGGCGTTGAGGACTTCCCGTTCCGCGCGCTTGAGCCGTTCCTCCCGCTCGGTGGGCGACGCGGAGGGCGGCAGATACAGGCCCTTGACCGCCACGTCTGCCTGGAGTCGCTGGTCGCGCGCCTTCCAGACCCTCCCGAACCCGCCGCTGCCGATCGGCTCGGTCAGCTCGTACCGCCCGCCGATCAGCTTTCCCGGTCTCATGGTGTGGTCCATGCCCAGCACCCCCCGGTGTGGTCGAGCAACGCGGCAGGTGAACAGCGTAGATCACCGCGTCAGGTCAGGCCACGGCTCAACTCCCGGTTCCTTGCCGGGGGATCAGCCACGACCCACCACATTGACCGAGCTGATGCCTTCGGACCCACGACGACAGCCGATACGGTCGATGGGTGAGCTTCGACCCCGCCGATCCCGTGTTCCTCGACGATCCCTACCCGGCATTCGCCGCCCTGCGACGGCAGGGGCCCGTGCACTGGCACGACGGGCTCGGGCTGCCGGTCGCCGTGTCGCATGCCGCCTGCGGTGACGTGCTTCGGGACCGTGCCGCGGGACGGATCTGGCGGGACAAGGAGCCGGCGGCCGGGTTCCCCGCGTTCAACCTGCTGCACCGCAACTCGTTGTTGGAGACCGAACCGCCGCGCCACACCGGGCTGCGCCGGCTGGTGTCGGCCGCGTTCAATCGTGGACACACCGCGCGGCTCGAGCCGCGCGTCCGGGCGGTGGCCGACGGCCTGGTCGGCCGGCTGGCCGTGGCCGTCGCGGCCGACGGCGCGGCCGACCTGCTCACGCATCTCGCCGCGCCGCTGCCCATCGAGGTGATCGCCGAACTGCTCGGCGTGCCGGCCGAGGACCGGCCGCGGTTGCAACCCTGGTCCAACGCCATCGTCAAGATGTACGAGTACGGTCTGCCGCGCGAGGCTGCCGCCGAGTCCGAGGCGGCGGCGGCCGAGTTCGTGGCGTACCTGCGGGAGTTGGCCGCCGCCCGGGCCAGCGAACCGGGGGACGACCTGATCAGTGACCTGGTCGCGGTCCGCGACGGCTCCGACCGGCTGTCCGACGACGAACTCGTCGGCACCGCCGCGCTGTTGCTGATGGCCGGGCACGAGGCCACGGTCAACGTGATCGGCAACGGCGTGCTGGCGCTCCTGCGCCACCGCGACCAGTGGGACCGGCTCGTCGCCTCGCCGGATCTACTGCCCACCGCCGTCGAGGAGTTGATCCGGTACGACGCCCCGCTGCAACTCTTCGAGCGGACGGCCGTCGCCGCCACCACCGTGGCGGGGTACGAGCTCGCACCAGGCCAGAAGATCGCCGCGCTGCTAGGGGCCGCCGCCCGTGATCCTGCCGTGTTCCCCGACCCCGACCGGCTCGACATCGGCCGCTCGCCCAATCCCCACCTCGGCTTCGGCGCCGGCATCCACTACTGCGTCGGCGCCCCACTCGCCCGCGTCGAGATCACCGCCGCGCTGGCCGCCATCACCACCCGCCTGCCAGGACTCCGCCTCGCCGAAGAGCCGGAACACCGACCCGAGTTCGTCATCCGTGGGCTCCGCACGCTGCTTGTGACGGCCTGACCGCGACCCCGGGCACGTGCTTCAGCGAACCGTGCCGTGGTCCTCGGGCCGTTCGATGGGAAGGTCGGTGATGCCCAGATCATTCCGCATGGTCTGCCGTACCGCGTACAGGCCGGCCGACGCGCGCTTCAGCAGCCGCTCGGCGTCGTCGAGCCGAAGTTCCGCCGGAGCGTTGACCGCCGACCGCTCGGTGAGCAGGCCGTGGATTTTCGAGAGTTGGAAGAAGACGTCGCCACCAACCTTCAGGACGGCGTCCGAGGCCGCCATCTGCGCGTCCGCGTAGGCATGGCGCAGGGCGTCGCGCGCCACCTCGACCTCGGGGGAGGGGAGTGGGTGGCCGGGGCCGGCCCGCAGGGCGTCGTGATGTCGCCCGAGCACGAGGTGGCACTGCCGTAGAGCCTGGTTGAAGGCCGCGTACGACGCGCGCCGCCGTTCCAGCAGTTCGCGACGTTCCTGGGCCGCCCGTTCCTCCCGGCGTTCGACGGCCAGATGGTCGAGCTCGATCGCCTTGGACCGAAGGGCGCCGCGGTGGGCGAGCAGTCCCGATAACAGTGTGCCCAGGACGCCGACGACGGCGACGACCAGGGAACTCGTGGTGGCATCCATGGGCGCGACCATAACCGGTGGTCAGGTGGTCGTGTTCGATCTTCTTCCGTCACGAGTCCGTCCCCAAAAGAACGCCCGGGTGGTGACGGCTTCTCGGGATCGGAAAGGATGGCCGTATGACGAGCGAGGGGACCCATGACGGTGACACCACCACGAGCTACGCGCTCCAGCCGCCCGATCGACCGGCCGCCGAGGGGCGGTTGATCGGTGGGCGGTACCGACTGCGGAGCCGGCTCGGGCAGGGCGGCATGGGCACCGTGTGGCGGGCGTACGACGAGTTGATGGACCGGGAGGTCGCGGTCAAGGAGCCGCGCATACCGGAGACCGTTCCTGAGGCGGAGCGGGCCATGCTCTACGAGCGGATGCATCGCGAGGCACGCGCCGCGGCCCGGATCAGCCATCCGTCCGTCATCACCCTGCACGACGTGGTGACCGTGGACGGTCAGCCCTGGCTGGTGATGGAGTTGGTGCGCGGCCAGTCACTCGACGACGTGCTGGACAGCGGCACGCTCGACGTCATGGAGGCGGCACGTGTCGGTCTCGCCGTGCTGAACGCGCTGGCCGCCGCGCACGAGGTGGGCGTCACGCACCGGGACGTGAAGCCGGCGAACGTGCTCATGGGGTCCGAGGAGCGGGTCGTCCTCTCGGACTTCGGCATCGCGCGGCTCGAAGGCGAGCAGGGGCTCACCGACACGGGGGCACTCATCGGTTCCCCCGAGTACATGGCGCCGGAACTGGCCCTGGGACAGCGGCCGGGGCCGGCGTCCGACCTGTGGTCACTCGGCGTCCTGCTCTACGTGGCCGTGGAGGGCGTCTCGCCGTTCCGCAGGAGCCACGCCGCGGCCACGTTCCACGCGGTGATCTCCGCCGAGACACCCCGGCCGTTGCAGTCGGCCGGGCCGCTCGGCGAGTTGATCACGCGGATGCTCGACAAGTCGCCGGCGGCCCGCCCTGAGGCGGCCGAGGTCCGCCGGGTGCTGCGCGCCGCCATGGCGCCGCCGGCCGCCCCCCAGGTGGCCAGCCAGCCCACCCTGTCCTGGACGGCGCCGGGGCCGCAGGCGGAGCCGGGGAAGCGGCGTCGACGGCTCGGCCGCGGCGGCCTCATCGGCCTGGCCACCGGCACCCTGGCGCTGGCGGCCGCGCTCACCCTCCTCTGGACCACGTCGCCTGGCGGCGGCGGGCTGCCGGACGGCTGGGAGGTGCGGGAGGAGCCCGACTTCCGCATGAACATCGCGGTCCCTGAGGGCTACACGCGCAGCGTCGAGGACGCCGGTGTGGCCGGCAACGAGCGCGACAACCCGCACGTGCTGTACACGTCACCCGACGGCATCTACATCATCGAGGTGTGGCTACGGCCCGCCGAACCCAGCAGCCCCCTGCAGGCCGCGGGCGCGCAGCTCGCCGACTTCGAGGAACGGACCGCGACCTACGACGAGGTCGAGGGCGACTTCTGGGAGTCGGAGTTCCAGGAGGGCGAGGCGGCCGAGATGTACGTCACCACCCTGACCGACCCGGAAGAGCCCAGGCTGCAGCGGAACGCACTGTTCTACGGAGTGGAGGAGGACGAGACGATGTGGCGCGTCCAAGTGGTCATGCCGGGCGAGGAGGGCGAGGCGATGGCCCACGGCGAGGAGCTCTACGCGGACGTGATCGACAACCTGGAGTTGGACGTGGCCGACGCCGAATGAGCGCGCCGCGGCCCTTGGTCGGCCGCGGATCGGAACGTCTTCGCGGCGGCCCGTCGGAGCGAGCCTGCCGGGGCGGCACCGCGTGGCGGGCTGGGAATGTCGCCGGGTTGGCTCTACGGTTGCTGCCTGCCGCCGCTGCGACGGCGTGCTGACGAGGCGTGAAGGGGGCCCGGTGGAAGCCGAGTTGACGGCGCTTGCGATGACCGGGGCGTCAGCTCTGGTGGGGCTGATGGTGTCGGAGTCCTGGGAGCGGGCCAGAGAGCGGGTGGGACAGTTCCTCGCCAGGCGGCGCTCGGCGAGCGATCCCGATCCGGAGGCACAACTCCAGGCCGCTCGGGACGAGTTGGAGCGGGGGCGGCGGGCCGCGGCGGATGTCGAGGCGGAGTGGCGCCGGCGGCTGTTCGAGGTCTTCAGGGGCGACCCGGGGGCCGCGGTGGAGCTGCGGCGGATGCTGGTGGAGCTGGCGCCCGGCGGCTCGGTGGCGGTGGTGAGCGGGGGCACGCACCACGGCCCCGCGTTCCACGGGGCACACATTCAGGGCGACATCACCTTCCAGGTGCCGGCGGCGCTCCCGGTGGGGACGGACGTGCGTCCTGACCAGGTGCCGGCGCTCACCGGACCGTTCAGCAACCGGGTCGCCGAACTGGCGTGGCTGGACCAGGCCGTGAGTGGCGGTGGGATCGAGATCGGCGTGGTGGGCGGGCCGCCGGGCGTCGGCAAGAAGGCGCTGACCCGGCGGTGGGCGGAACGGGCCAGGGACCGCTTCCCCGACGGGCAGCTCCACGTGGACTTCGCGGCCCCGGGAACCGACACGGCCGAGGCGTTGGCGACGGTGCTGCGGTCGCTCCAGGTGGGCGACGAGTACATCCCCAGGTCCCTCGCGGAGCGGGCGCGGTTGTTTCGGTCGCGGTCGGCCGGGCGTCGGGTGCTGGTCGTGCTCGACGACGTGAGCGAACCCGCCCAGGTGCGGCCGCTGGTTCCCAAGGGGGCCGGCAGCGTGGTGCTCGTCACCAGCCAGCGGCGGCTCGCGGAACTCACCCTGGACGGGGCGCGGTTGATCTCACTGAAGCCGTTGGACGCCGAGGGCGGCCTCGCCCTGCTGCGTGACTGCCGCGGCGCGGACGCCGTCGCGGCGGAGCCGGCGGCGGCCGAGCGTCTTGTGACGCTCTGCGGCGGCCTGCCGGTGGCGCTGCGGATCGTCGCGGCGCGGCTGCTGGTCGACGAGGGGCTCACCATGGCCTCGCTCGCCGCCGAGTTGGAGGATGAGCAGCAGAGGCTGGTGGCGATGTCGCTGCCGGGGGAGGGGGCTTCCGTGTCCACCGTGTTCGAGTCCGCCTACCGGCGGTTGCCGCCCGAGGTCGCCCGGCTCTACCGCCTGCTCGGGTGGTTGCCGACACCGACCTTCGACGCTGGGGTGGCCGCGGCGGCCGCCGGGGTCGACACCGCGCGGGCCAGGCGGCTGCTCGGCTCGCTGGCGGCCAACAGCCTGGTCGAGACGGGGGCGGACGGTCGGTACCGCATGCAGGACCTGGTTCGGCTCCACGCCCGCGAGCGCGCGGCGGCGGAGGAACCGGCCGCCGATCAGGCGGCGTTGACCGAGCGGGTGGCCACGCACTACCTCGTCCTCACGGCGTTCGCGGACCGGGCACTGCGGGCGGGGAGGCTGCGGATCGCCACGCTCGGGGAGCTGCTGAGCGCCGCCGAGAACCCCTTCGCGGCCGCCGGCGGGCCGTCCCCGCTGGAGTGGTTGGACGCCGAGCGGCACGCGATCCTCGGCGTGCTCCGGGTCGCCGCCCGGCACGGGTTCCACGCCCTCGTCTGGCCGCTTTCTGAGGCGTTCACCGCCCTGTTCCTGCACCGTCGCCGCCTCGAACCCTGGCGGGAATCACTGGAGTTGGGTGCCGAGTCGGCCGCGGCCGCCGCCACGGTGGCGCGCACCGCCGGCGAGATCGCCGAGGCCACGGCGGCCGAGGCCCGGCTGCGGAGCCTGTTGTCACGGCCGCTGCTCGACCTCGGCGAGGACGACCGGGCACGGGAGGAGATCGAAGCCGCGGTCTCCCGCGCGGAGGTGACGGACCACCTGGTGCTGCGCGCCTCCGTCCAGGAGTTCTACGGACGGTACCTGGACCGCTTCGATCCGCCGCGCGCCGTCACGGCCTACCGGCGCTCGCTCGACCTCAACGAGCAGGCGGGCGAGCGGCGCGGCGCGGCCATCGCCGGCTACTTCCTCGGCCGCGCGCAGGACGCCCTGGGCGACCACGCGGCGGCCCTCGACACGCTGCGCGGGGCCCACGCGGACCTGCTCGACCTGGCAGAGCCTGACCGGCGCATGGCCGCCCGAGTCATGGCGGCCGTCGGCGTCGCCCACGACCACCTCGGCGACGACGCGGAGGCGATCCGCGCGCTGAGCGCGGCGGTCACGGTGTTGCGGGAGGTGGACGCGACCCACTACGAGGCGCAGGCGCTCGAAGCGCTCGTCGACGTGGCGGCACGCGGTGACGCCCCACGGGAGCGGGTACGCGACTGGCTCACCCGCGCGCTGGAGATCCACGAACGGAACGGCAGCCCGGAGGCGGACCGGCTGCGGCGGCGGCTCGCGGACGAGACGTAGCGAGGCCGACGGCCGATCACGTTCACGTTCACGTTCACGTTCACGGGCGGAGGCGGAGCGCCACGTCCTGCTCGCGCAGCCGGCCGACTCGCAGCGTCACCAGGGAGTCGGTGAGCGGCAGGCCGGCGCGCAGGCAGGCGTAGACGACGGCGGCCGGCAGGCCGGCGTCGGTCGCCGGCCCGGTGGCGTCCGCCGTGACGAGCCGGCCGTCCTTGAGCCCGACCAGGCAGCCGCCGTCGCGCACGGCGCAGGCGGCGAGCAGCGCGCCGGGCAGCTCCGCGAGCGCGCTCCTGATCCGGCGCGCCGCCGCGACCGCCGTGGGCGCCGGCGCCCGAAGCACGAGCACCGAGGCGTCGTGCGCGCGTCGCCGGTCGCGTTCATCGTCGGCGCAGGCGAGATGCGTGAACGCGTCGGGCGGGTCGTCGTTCTGCTCCCCGGCGGCGCTGACGGCGGCCGGGTAGCGGCACACCTCGACGGTGGGGCGTTCGCCGGTGAGGCTGACCCGGGTGGTCACCCGCCACGCGGTGACCGGTGCCACCGGCTGCTCGGCGACCGGCAGCGACGGTGGGGACGGCGGCGGCGAGCCCGGCTCGGGGAGGCGCAGCAGCCGGTAGAGGGCGGCGCGTAGCCGGGCGAGGGCCTGTCCTGGCTCGAAGAACGCCCGCCGCGCGATCTCGGCGTACGGGTCGGGCGGGTGGGTGCGGAGGAGGTGCTCGAGCTGGCGGCGCGTGTCCCCGGCCGGATCGAGGCGGGGAGCGGCCGCCGCCAGGTCGTGGATCGCCGTCCCGGGCACCGCGTCGTCGCCGAACGCCGCGAGCAGCAACGGGGTTCCGACGGCGGCGCCGTAGAGCGTGACGGAGCCGTGGTCACCCACCACGACGTCGGCGGCGACCAGCGCCGGCCGCCAGGCGTGGACGGTCGGCATCAGCAGCAGGCCGGCCTCCAGCGCCGGCGCCAGGATCCTGCGGAGCTCCCAACTATCGTGCGCCGCCCACACGTTGGGATGGACGATGGCGGCGACCCGGTACTCGTCGTGCGGCAGCTCGGCCAGGAGGCGGGCGGGCAGGCGGGGGTGGGTGCCGAGCAGCGACGTCGGACCCCAGGTGGAGCTGACCACCACCAGGCGCTGGTGCTCCCCGACGCCGAGCGACTGACGGTAGGCGCGGCGACGCGGACGGCTGGCCGCGAGCTCGTCGAAGCATGGGTCGCCCACCAGCAGCGTGCGGCCGGCGGTCTTCGGGTGCGCGGCGAGCAACTGCGCCTCCTGGGCCGGGTGTGACACGGCGAGCCAGGCCCGGCCCGACTCGAGCAGCGCGTCCGACACGACGCCCGACAGCCGGTGGTGCGCGCTCCGGGAATCGGGAACGAGTTTCTGGAAGCCCACGCCGTGCGGCAGCACCAAGACCGGGCAGTCGCCGTCGGGCAGCTCGACGTTCTCGCTCGCGGACAGGATCAGGTCCGGGCCGACGTCGCCCAGTTGCTCCCACGGCATGACCCGGCAGCCGGCGTCGTGGAGGAGATCAAGCACGCCGGCGGAGAAGGCCGAGGTCGCGTCGTGGGCGAAGACGACGCGGACCCGGTCGTCGTCGCGCAGCAGCGCGGGGAGCGTTTCGAGCACGCGCACGGTCGAGGTGACGGTGCGGGCGGCGACGACCAGGGTTCGCTCCCCCTGGAAGGTGCGCCACCGGTGGGCGTCGTGGCCGACGGGCACGCGGAGCGGAGGCAGGGCCGGGCGGTCAACCATCACGGCGGCCGCCCGGGGGAAGGGAGCGGGCCCCCGACGCCACGCGCGTCAGCGGCTCGCGGCTCGCGGCTCGCGGCTCGCGGCTCGCGGCTCG